>JANYDV010000310.1 GCA_025363505.1 Bacteroidota bacterium | reverse complement strand
CTTTGGTAAATTACTTCCTTGAAAAATTGAAGTATATACCGGATTCGGATTACCTTTCTTTTTGATCGTCACAGTGAGTGTGAACGACGGCGCATCAAGTTTATTGATATTCAATACCCAAAATTGAATAGGTATTGCTTTCCCCACTGCCACAGAATTAGAAGGAGAGAGAATCCTACCGATCGTCAGATCAGTTGCTTGAGCTGAAATAAAAGAACTTACGAGTAAAATGAAAACGAGAATAAAAGAATTGATTCGATTCATAACTCCTCCTGTTAAGACGATGTTAAGTGTACAAATCTACGAAAACTTTCCAGATTTTCGTCTTATAAATCACCACAAAGTTTGATAATTATTTTTTGCCGTTTTGAGACAACTCGGATTCTTCGTCCATTGATTATTGTTATTATTTTTCTATATTCTCGAACGCCAACTAAATGCCCGCAAAAACACCAATTACAATAGCTTACGGAGATGGTATCGGACCGGAGATTATGACAGCAACGCTGTCAATCCTCAAGGCAGCAGGTGCTGAGTTAGAATACGAGGTCATTGAAATTGGCGAAAAAGTCTATAAACGTGGCGTCAGCACCGGTATCGAGGACTCGGCATGGGAGTCGCTCCGTAAAAATAGAGTTTTTCTCAAAGCTCCGATTACTACCCCCCAGGGTGGCGGAGTAAAAAGTTTGAACGTAACCGTTCGGAAAACATTGGGGTTGTATGCCAATGTTCGTCCTTGCACATCCTTTGCCCCGTATATTCATACCAAGCATCCGAAAATGGATCTGGTAATTATTCGTGAGAATGAAGAAGATCTCTATGCAGGTATTGAGCACCAACAAACCAATGATGTTGTCCAGGCACTGAAACTCATTTCACGTCCCGGTTCGGAAAAGATCGTCCGCTATGCCTTTGAATATGCTCGTGCACACAAACGAAAAAAGGTAACGTGCATGACCAAAGACAACATTATGAAACTCACCGATGGGTTGTTTCATCGTGTCTTCAATGAGATTGGTGAAGAATATCCTGATATTCAAAAAGATCATTATATTCTTGATATCGGCTGTGCGTTTGTGGCGGAAAAGCCCGAGATGTTTGATATGATCGTTACCCTGAATTTGTATGGAGATGTCATCAGTGACATAGCCGCACAAGTTGCCGGTTCTGTTGGTATTGCAGGCTCGGCAAATATCGGCGATGACTTTGCAATGTTCGAAGCCATACACGGCTCTGCCCCAACGATTGCCGGACAAAACATCGCTAACCCTTCAGGATTGCTTCAAGGGGCGATTCAAATGCTCGTCCATCTTGGGCAAACACAAGTTGCGTCAACGATAGCCAACGCATGGCTTCGTACTATCGAAGATGGTGTCCATACAAAAGATATCTATTCCTACAATCACAGCCACGACTTGGTGGGTACACAGGAATTTGCTAACGAAGTGATTGCCCGTCTTGGCAAACTCCCCGATCATTTCAAGGAAGTAACCTTTTCTGCAGAGACCAAACCATTCAAAACTGTTCGATATTCTCCTCGCAATCAACAAAAAGAAATGATTGGCGTCGATATTTTTCTCGATTCCAGACTCGCACCCGATGAGGTTGCTGCAAAGATCAGTGGCATTCATATCGGTGAACTTCAACTGCGGATTATTAGTAATCGCGGTGTAAAAGTATGGCCCAATGGCGCGACAGAAACATTTTGTACCGATCACTATCGCTGCCGCTTTCGTAGTCCGAATAATACCGCAATCTCCCATAATAATATTGTTGAGTTATTGGCGCAGATCGAAAAAACCGGTTTAGATTTTATTAAGATCGAAAGTCTTTGTACTTTTGATGGGACACTTGGTTTTTCACTTGCACAAGGAGAGTAAGATGGTCGACTCTAAAGCATTAAAAGATATTAAGACAAGCCCGAAACCGATCATCGGTATTATTATGGGTAGCACCAGCGATTGGGATACGATGCAACAAGCATCACTTATCCTTACCGAATTTGGCATCGAGCATGAATGCAAAGTCGTCTCAGCACACCGCACTCCTGCGTTGATGAACGACTACGCAACCACAGCCGAGACACGCGGGATTGAAGTAATCATCGCCGGAGCCGGTGGTGCGGCGCATCTTCCCGGAATGACTGCCGCCCAGACTATCATTCCCGTACTTGGTGTTCCGGTCGAAAGTCATTCACTCAAAGGAATGGATTCCTTATTATCAATCGCGCAAATGCCAGGTGGTATTCCCGTCGGGACACTTGCGATCGGCAAAGCCGGTGCAAAAAATGCGGCACTGTTAGCAATTAGTATTTTATCAAACTCGCGCCCCGCACTTCGCGAAAAACTTCGTACCTATCGCGAAAAACAAACTGCCGACGTACTCCAACAGAAACTACCGCAATGAAACCCATACTTCCCGGGAGCACCATTGGCATCCTTGGCTCAGGTCAGCTGGGCAGAATGCTCGCGCTCGAAGCCAGGAGAATGGGATACAAGGTGCAGACATTTTCACCCGAGAAAAATTCGCCAACAGGACAAATTGCTGACCTTGAATATATCGCCGACTACAACAATGCAGAAGCTGCAAAAGAATTTGCTCATGCTGTTGATGTTGTCACTCTTGAGTTTGAAAACATCGCATTCGATGTTGCTACGGCAATAGAAACAGTAAAGCCAATCCGACCTCGACCAAGTGTATTGCACACAGCACAACATCGGCTTCGCGAAAAAACTTTTCTCTCGACCAATCTCTTTCCGGTAACACCCTATCGCAGAATCACGACCGAAGCCGATCTCGAAAAAGCATTATCGGAGCTTCAAACTCCTTGTGTCCTCAAGACCGCAGGGTTTGGATACGATGGCAAAGGACAGGCAAAAGTCAATTCCCTCGACGAAGCACTCGTGGCATGGAGAAAACTCGAAAGTGATGAAGCTATTCTCGAAGTATTTGTCAATTTTGATCGGGAAATTTCTGTCGTTGCTGCGCGTGGTGTCGACGGACAATTTACTCCATTCACACCCGTAGAAAATTCTCATCGCCATCACATTCTTGATGTTACAATTGCTCCGGCTCGAATTTCAGAGTCGCTTGCAGTCAAAGCGATTGAGATTACTCACAACGTGATGAATGCACTTGATTGCGTCGGTGTATTATGCGTCGAGTTTTTTGTCACGCATGATGGCAACTTGATTATCAACGAGCTTGCCCCACGACCACACAACTCAGGTCATTGGACGATTGACGGATGCGTCACAAATCAATTTGAACAACAGCTTCGTGCTGTTTGTGGCTTACCACTTGGCTCCGCCGAAATGACATCGCCTTGTTGTGCTATGGTTAATTTGCTGGGTGATCTCTGGCAACATAGCGAACCTGATTGGGTTCAGATACTCAGCGACCCGGCAGCGAAGTTGCATCTATATGGTAAACATGAAGCACGCATCGGACGCAAGATGGGGCACATTACTATTACGGCAGAAACAATGGAAGCATTAGCGGTTTCCATCACAAGAATAAAAAATATTTTAGGTATCGGATCATAATGAAAGTAACAGTACTCGCAGAACCACAATACAGCGTGCATTTCGCAGGGTTTTTTTCGTCTCAACCTGATATGGAAATGGTTGCTTCCGGCGCCGAGATCGTGATCGACGGGCAGTTTTTTGATCTTCAAGAGAAGTATCACAACCTTCAATCGTTTGCGTCAAAAGACACAATCCTGATTTCCAACACATTAACCGCACCAGCAACAGCCATTGCACACAATGTAACAGGATTCAAAAAAATTATCGGAGTGCCGATGCTTCCGACACAACTTGCACAACAAACTGCAATAGAATATTCACTACCCCTCCAGCAAGAAGCCGATGATCTGAGTGATAAGGCATTGCTACAATTGGTCTTTGCAAAAGATATTGAAAAAATCGGCGACTCGGTAGGCGGTATTTTCCCGAGGACCATTTCAATGATTATCAATGAAGCGGCTTTTGCATTGCAAGAAGGTGTTGCCACTGCCGCTGATATAGATTTAGCAATGAAGCTGGGGACTAACTACCCCAAAGGACCACTTGCTTGGGCTGATGAGATTGGAGCATATTCTATTTGTGCAATCCTCGAAGCATTGCAAGTCGAATATGGTCATGAGCGTTATAAGATCGCACCACTGTTACGATTGTATGCCGAAGCAGGAAAGAAATTCCATCAATAAGATACTATGAAAAAAGCTTACATTATTTCTGCTTGTCGCACACCATTTGGTAGATATGGCGGTGCGCTCAAAGATGTTCGTCCTGATGATATGGCAGCAATCGTCATTCGCGAAGCCGTAAAGCGCGCAGGTGTCGATCCCTCGGAAATTGATGACGTACTCATTGGCTGTGCAAATCAAGCGGGCGAAGACAATCGTAACATTGCAAGAATGGCGGTGCTTCTTGCCGGGTTGCCTGAGTGTGTGCCGGCGACGACGATTAATCGTCTTTGTGGCTCTTCACTTGATGCGATCATTCAAGGTGCTCGTGCGATTATGACTGGCGAAGCGGAGATTATTGTTGCAGGTGGGGTTGAATCAATGACTCGTGCACCATACTCGCTCCCCAAAAATGTATCGGGTGCTGCACTCTTCGGAAATCTAACAGCATACGATACGGCACTTGGATGGAGATACCCAAATCCGAAACTTGAAAAACTGTTTCCGTTAGAATCAATGGGCGAAACAGCAGAGAATGTTGCCGAGCAATGGAAAATTTCTCGCGAAGACCAAGATGCTTTTGCTTTTCAATCGCATCAACGTGCAATCGCTGCACAGGAAAAAGGTGCTTATGATGATGAAATAGTGCCTGTTGAGATTCCACAAAAAAAAGGCGACCCGATAATTATTACAAAAGATGAACAACCACGCCTTGATACATCAATCGAAAAATTAGCTAAGCTCAATGCTGCCTTTCGCAAAGGAGGAAGTGTAACAGCCGGGAATTCGAGCAGTTTGAATGACGGCGCAAGCGCGGTGGTCATTGCAAGCGAAGCCATGGTTAGCAAGCTCGACATCGAGCCGCTTGGTCGCTATGTTGCCTCCGGTGTCGAAGGTTTATCTCCACGCTGTATGGGAGTAGGACCTGTATATGCTGTGCAAAAAATTCTTGCAAGAACGGGTTTATCCATTAATGATATTGACCTCTTTGAACTCAATGAAGCGTTTGCTTCGCAAAGCCTTGCCGTTATTCGTGATCTCAAACTTGACCCATCAATCGTCAATGTCAATGGTGGTGCTATTGCAATCGGTCATCCTCTCGGAGCCAGTGGTGGTAGGCTCGTAGGCACATTGCTCTATGAGATGCGTCGTCGCGAACTTAAACGTGGCATCGCTACAATGTGCATCGGTGTTGGGCAAGGTATCGCCGGATTGTTCGAACGAGACTAACCTATCGTCCGAACACGATCGGAATATCAAAATCATTTCGATCGAGCCCACTAAGATCAAATCGTAATCTACCGTAAAAATTATATCCTGTGGGCAAGTCACTTTCGATTTTCTTGCTGAAGCTAAAGGTCTCGGGCGAACCCGGATTTAAGAACTTCGACGATTTATCCATCTCAGCATTTAATGTTGTCTTCGCTTCAAAAAACTCACGGCGTTCTTTCATATGCAATTTAAATGTGTGAGGCTTTGAGGAATCAGCAAGACCACCTTTGAATTTCAAGACATAGGTCAAAGAATCATTCGTTGCAAAAGTAACATGAGCGCTGGACTCGCGAAAATCAAATGCGCCGCCAAATGCAGTCGATGAATCCGGTTTTAGAATTTGCAATGAAATATCGGTAAAGAGATTGTAATCTTTCCGATCAAGAGCTACATCAAACCATGCACGATGCTCGCCTTTGCGCGGAGCCACTGTCAGTTGATAAGTATCACCGATTAAAATAGTCGTATCAATCGTTCTTCCATACCCGAGTATCTGCGCGTTTGGTTTGCCGATTTCATAAACGGTTGTTGTATGGTTCGTCAGACTGAATCGCCCGCTCATCCCTGTCTCGGGGCTTGCAGAAAATGATGCATCAGTAACCTCCATTGGATATGCTTGTACTCGTAATGTCACGACAGAAGGTTTTTCGTCATCGGAGCCTAAACCTCGTTTGACAATAATTTCCCAAATGCCTTCGCGAAGATCTTCAGCACTAATCCATCTGCTTTTTTCTTCGATGCCATCTTTGGGTTTGATCCGAACCGCATCAAATGTCTTACCATCGTTATCAACGATAATCGCGTCAGTGTTTGAAGCGCCCTCATCACCACTGAGGGTGATTTCAACTGCTTTAGTCGAAGGTGGCATCCGAAAAAACTGCCGCGAGAGATACCCATTCTTTACCGGAATATTTTTAACTTCAACAGTATAATTTTGCGATTGTGTTAACTCATTTGGGATGATAACTGTATTCCACAATTCAAACTCCGGATTTTTTCTCGGAACACCTTTTTTGTAGGCGAGGACTTTACCGACATACATTCCGGGCGCTGTTAATTGTTGTTGATCATATCGCAGACTCGCTTCGAGAGCACCATCGCCACGACGATAGATACTTGTCTGGATAGGCTCTATCCAGGGTGATGCCGACACGAGTTCAAACGCATGAAAACCGAGTTTACTTGAACGTGAATTATCTTTTTTCTCATCAAGCGGTGTGATTTGAAATGTCGTTCGGTCTCCGGTTTTGGGGTAATAACCATTTCGATAATATGCTGCGGTTCCAAAACCAACACTA
>JANYDV010000289.1 GCA_025363505.1 Bacteroidota bacterium | reverse complement strand
AGTATTGGGCTGGACCTCAGTATGCGACAGAAAAACCAAATATGACTCAGCAATCTGATCCAACACTTATCAAGTGGGCTAACTGGCTCACGGCTTCGACCGGCATAGGCATTAACGCTTTCGCTGAAGATCCATCGTGGTACAAGCCCGCAACAAACTGCAAGATGCAATACCTCGGCACCCCTTATTGCAGTGTATGTCAAGAAGGTCTTGTCGAGCATATCCATTCACTTGTAAATCCTATCGTGAAGCATTCACCTGATGTTTTGGAAGTACATTCTTCATTGTCATCACTCAACTTTTCGCTTGATGAATTGATGACTCCGACACCAAATACATTAAGTATTCAATGGAATTTAGACCAGCAACATATATCTTCAAATCAAACATCAATAACAGTAAACCAACTCTCGCTTGGTGTACATCAGCTTACAGTAACTGTGATTGATACAACACCATTGGTGAGACTTGATAATCACTCTACCATCCACCTCAGCAGTATAACTTGGACGATCACACAATTAGCCAGTGGTGTCATTGTTAATAACATTTCAAACAAGATCACCTGTTCTCTCTATCCTAATCCTACAAGTATCACCCTCAATATTTTGGTCGAAGCCGAACACCAAGAAAAAGTCTCCGCAGATTTGTTCACCCTTGACGGCAAACTCATAGAGCGATCGAGCGCTGGATCGTGGAATGGAAATATATTTAGCAACTCAATAAATATTGAGGGACTTGCAACCGGTACATATTCTTTGATACTTGATATAGGGCACACCAAGCACCAACAATTTTTTATTAAACAGTAAAAATGAATTGTTTTATACATCTTCGATGCAGACTTCAGCGACCCGGAAGCCGAGGGTTTGAGGAGCGAATACGATAAAATTACGTTTCTTTTTGATTTATCCATACCCGAAACCCTCTCCCCTAAAAGGCTGTTTACTCCGATCTGAATATTTTACCACTATTTTACGCCAAATAGCTCTATGAATCAAGGCAAAATCGCTCAAGTTATCGGACCTGTTCTCGATATTGATTTCTCGAACGGGAAGCTCCCGTCGATTCTCAATGCGATCAAAATACCTCGCACTAACACTGAAGGAAAACAAGAAGACCTGATCGTCGAAGTGCAGCAGCATTTGGGCGAAGATCGCGTTCGTGCAGTGGCGATGGACTCGACCGACGGATTGGTTCGCGGAATGGATGCTTTTGATACCGGTGCTCCGATCTCGGTGCCGGTCGGTCCGAACTCACTTGGTCGTTTGATCAATGTTGTCGGACAAGCGATTGACGGCGGTGCGCAGATCGAATCGAAGTTTAGCTGGCCTATCCATCGTGATGCACCGAAATTTGAAGACCTTTCGACAAAGGCAGAAATCCTTGAAACGGGAATTAAAGTTATTGACTTACTTGAGCCATACTCAAAAGGTGGTAAGACTGGTCTGTTTGGTGGTGCCGGCGTAGGCAAAACTGTTGTTATTCTTGAGCTGATCCATAATATCGCAAAATACCACGGCGGATATTCGGTTTTTGGCGGAGTAGGCGAACGTACTCGCGAAGGAAACGATCTGTATCTCGAAATGAGCGAGAGCGGTGTGCTTGATAAAACCGTACTCGTGTTCGGACAAATGAACGAACCACCTGGCGCGCGTCAGCGTGTCGGCTTAACTGCTTTGACTTTTGCTGAGTACTTCCGCGATGAAGAAGGCAAAGACGTACTGCTCTTTATTGATAACATTTTCCGTTTCACACAAGCAGGCTCTGAAGTATCGGCATTGCTTGGTCGTATGCCTTCGGCAGTAGGATACCAACCAACATTGGCTTCGGAAATGGGCGGTTTGCAAGAGCGTATCACTTCGACAAAGAAAGGCTCGATCACATCGGTACAAGCTATCTATGTACCTGCTGACGATCTTACCGATCCTGCACCTGCTGCTGCCTTTGCTCACTTAGATGCAACGACGGTGCTTTCACGTGCAATCTCAGAGCTTGGTATTTATCCTGCCGTTGATCCACTGGATTCAACAAGCCGCATCCTCACTGCAGAAATTCTCGGCGACGAGCATTACAACATGGCACGCGGTGTACAGAACATCTTACAGCAATACAAAGACCTTCAAGACATTATTAATATCTTGGGCATGGACGAGTTGTCTGAAGAAGATAAAACCATCGTTAAGCGCGCTCGTAAGGTACAGAAGTTCTTGTCACAGCCGTTTTTTGTTGCTGAACAGTTTACGGGCTTAGCAGGAAAATATGTCAAGCTCGAAGATACCATCCGTAGTTTTAAGATGATCTTAGACGGCGAGTGCGACGATCTGCCCGAACAAGCATTCCACATGGTTGGCACAATCGAAGACGTGTACGAAAAAGCAAAGACAATGGCAAACTAAGCTGTTGTATCGTAACAAAATTAAAAAAGGCAGTACATTAGTACTGCCTTTTTTTTATTGGTAATCTATAATTTTATTTTGATGGATTGACGATCATATATCCGACGCGAATTTTATCCCGATCAGATGATGCTGCTCCGCCATCTATAGTATGACTTGATGTTTGGGTTGTATGATCAAAACGCATACTGACACTAATGACAAAGCTACCTGTTGCTCTGCCATCAACTGCTGTGGCAAAAGTGAAGGTACCGGCATTCAATGTTCCGCCCGGTAGTGAAAAAGTTTTCGTCGCCGTTTGATTGGTCGTGCCATCAATTAGGTCAATGACTTGCAGAAAAACAATGCTATTCGATTTAGCATATTTATTATTGATCGTTAAGTTGCGAGCCCATACATACCAGTCGGCTCCGTTAAGACTTTGATCGGCAGATGGTCCTTCGATTTCGATAACACCTGTAGGACCATCAGCACTATATGCAGTACCTGCGGTTGCCGCTTCCTGCAGAGTGTTTGTCAGTGCAGCTCCTGCATTTGCTGAGATACCAGGACCTACTACAAGCAGATTACCATTGCCTGAGCCTACGGCCTCGCTCGATCTTCCCATTGTCAGTTCGCCGTCGTTTATTTGCAATGCTACATTTGGCACTGCACTTGCCCCTGTTGTGGTGTTGCCGTTACCGGTTGCGAGTACACCAATAGAAGCTGTGTTTGATGCGCTTGTACTGGCGTCGCCCCAAACGCCAACCATTTGATTGGTTGTTGATGCTCCTGTTGCTTCACCACGAATAGCCGCATTCTCATCAGTAGTAGATGATGTTGAGGAGTACAATGAATTGCTCGAACCAACGACCTCTAATGTTCTAGTTGGGTTTGTAATACCTACGCCAACATTTCCGCCTGAAAAGGTTGCGGCGTATTTCGAGCCCGAAGTGCTAGCTACTGTGACGGCAAGACCCGTCGCTGTGCCCGACCCTACGGCAGTAGTCGAGAGTGTTAAGCCCGTTGCATCATTGTTGCCGTTGGTCGAAGTAGAATTTATTCTTGCTCCAAGTGCGGCATTATTAATGCTTGTTGATGCGTACGAAATATCATACAAATAATTTGAAGAAGAGATGGCGGTTGAGTTTTGCGTTGTCGTTGCGCCATAATTAACACCTGTTCCGCCGCCACTTGGCGTTGTCCATCCAAGTGTGATTGCAAACGGACTCGACGCTCCCACAGCAGTTGCCGTCAGCACTTGATTCGCGGTTGGTGTAGTTATCGGAAGTGTGTAATTGTATGTCGTTGTGCCTTGTATGCCGGCAGCAATTGTGGAAACACCTGTTCCATCGCCTTTGAATGAAAGAAGTTTATTACTGCCGATCAGTTTTAGATTTTCTGTTGTGCTCACATCTGTTCCATCATCAGAGAGTGAAGAGTTAGAAAGATTACCGAGTGTGCTGACCCATTTCGGAATGGTATTATTGGTTGGTGTTGAAGTAGTGAGCACAAAGTTTGCCGGCGCAAGCATATCAGCAATTGTATAAATACGTGCGCTAGCTGGATCAAGAGTATTTATCGTAGTGGTAATAGTCGAGCCAAACACTAGTTGATTCGATGAATTGGTCGCAGTGAGCTTTGTGCCTTTGATAGTGCTTGTTGCTGTTACCGTTAATGGAGTGATATCACCAAGTGTGAGGCTAATAGCTGGTGTTGTTGTCGGATTAGTAACCGAGCCTGAAACACCATTCACAGTTGTAATAGAAACTGTCGTGACACTTCCGCCACCGCCTGCAGGCGGTACTTGCCATGAACCATCTTCACGCAAAAATTTTGTCGAGCCAGCAACATTACCCGGATCGGGTACTAAACCTGATGCGTGCGACGCACCAGAACCAACCATCGCAGGCAAACGGGTACTATTAATGGTTGAAGTACCATTATTCACACCGGAAATAAGACGATCGCCAATTCCTGCATTTGCAGAATTGATTTGTGTTACAGATTGTGTGCCTGTTACATCACCACTTAATGAGCCGCTAAAATTTGTTGCCGTTGTCGCTGTTGTTGCATTGCCATTTAAATTTGCTGTGATCGTAGCGGCTGAAAAGTTACCGGAAGCATCACGCTTAACAATTGCACCTGTAGTATTAGTATTTGTTGCGGCGGCGACGTCTGTTACTGATGTGCTAATTTGTGCGGCAGTTTTCGAGCCGACCGTTGCGACAGTAGGATTGGGATAATTTCCCGATAAATCACCCGTCGCCGCACCAGTTGGTGCCCCGCCACCACCTGCGGTTGCATTAATCGTAATTTGCCCGGCAACACTATTATCAATGGTAATATTTGTCCCAGCCGTTAATGTCGATAGTGTAAAGCCTGCACCATTACCAATCAACAACTTCCCATTAGCAGCAGATTGAGCATTAATACCCGTCCCGCCATATTGCGGACTCACTAATGCCCACGATAGTGTTCCCGCGCCGTTATTAATTAATGCTCCGCCGCTATTTGCCGCGGGCCATATATATGCAAGTCCATTGATGCCAAAGAGTGAGCCTGTTATCGCAATTCCGCCTCCTGCAATAAGTCGTAGTTTCTCGATGTTTTGTGCTTTGAAGATAACATCGTCATTTGAAGCCGTTCCGAGCCATTGAGTTGGTGCCGCCCCCAAATTGGTGAATGTATTACCTCCCAATAGCCATGGACTATTCGGTCCATTGCCACTCATGATGACCGTGCCATTACCATCAGGCAATGTGAGTGCGTTTGTGCTCGGAGCACCATTTGTCGGCTGTTGCGAGATTACAATAAAATGCCCGTTGCCGTCGTCAGTTTGTATAGAATGTTGCGCCGTTGCAACGCTCACTATTAATAGTGAGCACAGTAGTAGTAAAGTTTTCATCTATGTTGGAGTTATTAATGCTTGTATCCGTAATTAAGACCTCCGAATATACGAAAAAAAAATCCCTCATGAGTTTTTTTTGCAAACTGACAAATACCACTACATCCTTTGATACGAATCCAAAATGTTACCCAAATACTACAGATCTCATTGATACAGACCCGATATCTGTTTTTTCGTTGTAGAACTGAATCGAATCTTTCTTTTCGATCACTCCGAGTGTATAGAGCAGTGGCAGATAGTGATCGTTTGTTGGCACGGCAAGTTTTGCAGCTGGTCCGAGTTTTTCATATTCTACAATTGCGTTGTGATCACCGGCTTCGATAAGTGTTTTTATTTGATGATCGAACTCGACTGCCCAATCATAAGGTGCGCCATCAAATCGTAACATCCTAAGGTTATGTACGATGTTTCCGCTTCCAATAATGAGTACACCTTCGTCGCGCAAGGTGCGTAACTCACTTGCGAGTTCATAATGCTTTTGTGGTGCTTGGGTCGTGTCGATGCTTAGTTGATAGGTGGGTATATCTGCCATTGGGTACATCTGTGCGAGCACTGACCATGTTCCATGATCGAGTCCCCAGTCATCGGTAGTATCGACAAGTGTTGAAGCAAACATTTTTGCCGTGCGTTCTGCAAGCTCCGGTGCTCCGGGTGCCGGATAGTTGGTCTTGAAAAGAGCTTCCGGAAAGCCGTAGAAATCGTGGATGGTTTCGGGCTTTGGCACCGAGAGTACATGTGTTCCGTGTGTGAGCCAATGCGCCGAGATCGACAGTATCGCTTTTGGTTTAGGCAGTTGCGCCGCAATGACTTTCCAGGTACGAACATATTCATTGTCTTCGATGGCATTCATCGGGCTGCCATGCCCAATAAATAAGACAGGCATTTTTTGTGTTTTGCTGTTGCTCAGTTGTGAGTGCAGTTCACGTGTGGTCATCATTGTTACTCCGGAAGCGATGGCTTGTATAAATCCACGTCTGTTCATAAGTATGTAATACGATAACAGTGATAAAAAGTTTATAGGCTCAAACTTTGATTTTTCGGGTTATATAATTTTCATAACTATCATACTTCTATGGCAACAATAATAAACAAACGAATGACCGCAGAGCTTGAAGGGGACTTCGTAGTTTTTCTGATCGGGATGCGAGTGAACAAGTGGTGGAAGATTCACAAATGGCTTCCGGTTGTGCTGGCA
>JANYDV010000254.1 GCA_025363505.1 Bacteroidota bacterium | reverse complement strand
TAAGTTGGGTTTTGCTGGCGGAAGCGGTAATGGCGTAAAGCACATCATGGCAGGACTGGGACTCACCGGCGGCGGATCTGACACCACTGTCGAGATTCACGTTGCTGATAACGGTATCGTTACCAACATGATCGGAACCGGCGTTGTAACCGGTATGAAACTTGATCAGTTTGTAGCCGGCGACGGAATCATCTCTGATATTCTTGGTAACCTCAACATCAATACTGATGCTACCTTGAAGATCACTGCTGATAAAGTCGGTCTCAATCTTGCTAATCCAAACACTTGGACAGCACTCCAAACCTTCAATGCAGGTATTACCGTCGTCGGTACAACCACATTGACTGGTCCGGTGAACATCACAGGTAACACCACTCAGACTGGTAACTTCAGCTTGACAGGTAACCTCGTTGTTACCGGTATCGCTGAGCCAAATGCTGTGAACGGTGCAGCTGTTACAAACTACGAAATCATCAATAACGGTGATTTGCGTGTAACTGGCTTCTCATACTTAAACGGTAACACCGACATCAATGGCTCGATCCAAAACTCATCAGCTAACAACGGTGGTGCAGTATTTGTTAATGATGCAAACGGTTTGACCAACAATGCTGGTAACATCACCAACACTCTTGGAAATATCGTCAACACTTCAGGTAATATCATCAATACCTTAGGTAACATCAATAACCTCGCAGGCAACATCAACAACACCGGTCAAATCAATAACACCGGCGCGTTGAATGAGACAGGCGTTTCGACATTGAATGGTAACCTTATTCAGGGTAATGGTACCGGCACAACAGCGACCTTCCAAAATAACAGTGCTACCTTCAACCTGACAAACGCAGGTACGAATGGTAACAGCGTTATTATCAATGGTACTACTGAGCCAAACGTCACAAGTGCAGCACTCGTACAAAATTATGAGTTAACTGATAATGGTGACCTTCGCGTCAATGGCGCTACCAATCTTGTTGGTAATACTTTCTTGAATCAAACCTTAACTGTTGGTGGTCTTACGACTGCTAATGGTGGCTTGACAAGCAATGGACCTCTCACTGAGAATGGTGCTTCTACCTTCAATGGTACAATTAACCAGACCGGTGCAGCAAACACTGTTACATTTGCAGGACCAACCACGATCAATAACACATTGAACGTTACAGGTCTTTCAACTTTAGCTGGTGTAACCAACAATGGTACATTGACACAGAATGGTGTTATTAACCAAACAAGTCTTGGTATTGCTACTAACAATACGTTGCTTGCAACGACCTTCAACGGTAACGTTCAGATTAACGGTACACTTGGTAATACAGGTAACGCAACACTCGGAACGAATGCTGGAACAACAAACACGATCGGTAATGCTGGAAGCAGCACCAACACGATCACCGGTTTGAATAACCAGCTCATCGCTACCAATACCAACACAATCACAGCCTTAACCAATAATATCAACGGTACAACAAATATCGCTGGTAATACAACAATCACAGGTAACACACAGATTAACGGTACACTTGGTAATACAGGTAACCTTACTCTCGGTAGTGCTAGCACAACAAATACTTTTGGTAGTGTTTCAAGTGCTAACCGTTTCAATGGTGTATCGAACTTTGGTTCGCTCCCGGCTGGTAACGGAAATAAATTGATTGTTGATGGTATTCCTAATACATTGGCACCAACTACACCGACTAACTTGCCTCCTGGCTTTGTTCAGCCTACTGATTACGAAGAAATCATCAATGGTGATCTCTTAGTAACTGGTTTCTCGAATTTGAGAAGCGCAACAATCGGTGATCTCTTGGTCACAAACTCTTTCACACTTCCTGCTTCAGCAAGCTTCTGCGCAAACAACATTCAGGTTGCTCAGTTGTCTTCATGGTGCGGTGGTGCAGCAGGTGCAGCGATTGCAGTTAATACTGCTTTCAACCAAAACAGTCTCGGAACAAGTGCTTTTAACACATTCCTTGGTACGAACTTCACAGGCAATGTTGCTATCACAGGTGGTCTTTCTTCAACAGGAAACACTTCGCTCGCAACAACACCTGGTTCATCGGCTGCCATCGGAAATATCGGTGGACCTACAACCATCAATGGTAACGCTATTACTGTAAACGGTAACACAACCATCAATGGTACAACTGCTCATAATGGTGCTATCACTCAAACTTCTGGTAGTGCTCAATTCTTGAACACTCAAGTTAACGGAACACTCGGTTCGACCGGTAACGTTACTCTTGGT
>JANYDV010000207.1 GCA_025363505.1 Bacteroidota bacterium | reverse complement strand
CGGACATTATATTGTCCGTTTGGCAGATCACTGACATCAAGTGAAATACCGTAATAGCCTTGTTTTTGTGTTTGGTCAAGCAAGTGTCTCACTTCTCTTCCAAGCATATCAAAGACACTGATCAACACATGGCTTTCTTCTGAAACAGTATAGTGCAAGGTTGTTTGCTTTGAGATTGGGTTCGGTGTCGGTTCATCGATGGTGACAATTTTTTGTGATAATCCATTCGATGTAAGCGATGGTGCGCACGAACCAACAATCACAATGTTCGATCCGGAGAGCGAGCCCCATGGCGGAGGCATTTGCGCTGTGGCGCTGAGACCAAGATACATCGTATCTTTACCATTATTATAGACAACGGTTTCCCCTGCATTATTATCAATATCGAGCACAACATTTTTTGTTGACTCATCTTTTAATGCCGAGAATTGCAATATCACCAAAGAATCGAGCGGAGTTCTTGCGCTGAGATATGGTGCAGCCGGTTGTTTATGCCCCTCAATAAGAATGGTAGCCCCGGATGGGGTGGCTAATACATTCCAACCGGTTGCCGTTGCAGTGCCGACAGAAGAAACTCCCAGGAAGTTCACGGCAGAAATATCTCCGCGCATCGTGAAGCTAAATTTGAAATCAGTGATTTGTTTTTTCAAGACAGGGATTGTGTCATTCAACACAAAATATACCGGTATCTCAAAATTTTGAGCCGCACGAATCTGCTTCCCTTTTTTCATTGCAAGGTCTTGAACCCATACATTGAAATTTACCGTAGCAGTGTGTTGTGCCAAACGATTAACAAGGAGTGTGCCCCAATAATCAATAGCACTCATTGTTCCGGAACTTGACTGATCAATCTTCGGACGTTGCAACACAAACGAAGTGATCTGTTTTCGATCAGCCGGAATATTGTAGGTGCTGAGGTTCAGCTCATTGGTGGTGCCAATGGTCTGAATACCACGATCGTAGGTCGTTGAGTCAGTAATCGTGACTTGTATTTGTTGCTTGTCAATATATTTCGCCACGATGATTGGTGGTTGCGAATCCGGTTTGTATGGATAACACCAATCTTTCGACCACACATTTCCGTGACAATCAGATGCATTAACAGTGACACAAGCGACTGAATCTGAGAGCAATGAGTCTGCGACATGCATTGGAAACACATTCGCAAATTTTGTACGGGTAGCACAATTATAATGTATTGTACCAGGAGTGATAATACCGGTATTATTTGTAAACCAGACAGAGTCCAGCCCTGTATCCCAGATTACGGTATCGCGATTTGTTGGTGGGTCATTGAAATGAACATCATTTACATCGACAACAATTAATGTTGGGTTGGTTTTCGGATCAGGTGTAAAACCAATATTCGGCGGATAAATATCGCTACCGACTCCGCGATAGACACAGATTGAATCGCTCATATTTCCGGCGAGATCATTTGCTTTCACGCAAAAGCTCGTCGTTTTGCTTGAATCAATAAGCTGAATATCAAAATAATATTCGCGCTGACCCTTTGTTTGTGTTTGCGTTGGCGGCGTTGCTCCATTTGGGGTGTAGGTGAGATTGACACTATTCGGAACAAAGATTTGGTCAATCCCACGATCCCATGCCGTGTCGTCTTTGACAACAATATGCCATAATCCCAGGGTCGTAAGATCAGCAAAAACACTCACACGTGGTGCGAGCTTGTCGGGAATCGTACAATAGTGAAAACAAGTATCCGAGTAATTTTTTGCGACATCAACGGCACGAATACAGATCGAACCATCAATCATCGAGTCTATCACATTCACAGAGAAGCGATTGATTGGTTTACCTTGTGGGAATGGAGAAATATTAAGTGCCATATTCACTGCGGTTCCTGCGATAGCAGAAATACTGTATAGACCTTTATCAAATGGTCGGTCATCGCGCACTTCTATTGAGTCACGTCTTGTATTGCACTCGGAAGTGTCAAAACTTCCCGTGCGCACAATAATAGAATAAATTGGTTTTAAAGTATCGGGCACTACATATTTTGGATGTGCCAACATACAGACATTGTCAAAACTCTTATTCCCAAGACAGTCTTCAAAAGTAAAATCGAAGCAACCGCCAATGGTTGAATCCATCTGTTGAAGCAAGACGCGGTGAACGTCTTTGTCGTTATAACAAGCTTTGATGGGTAGATCCAGTATGGTGATCACAAATTTTGAAGCATCGGTGCCCGAAACAGCTGCCCAGGTGATGCTCTTGAGACCCTTATCGTTCACGCGGTCATCGTGCACCTTAACGGTATCAAAGAATAAACCATCGTTAACAGAGTCAATACGATTGGTAAATAACGGCGGATCAATATCAGTCTCAGCACACTCAATCACAATGTCATGTTCGCACGTATCGGCTCCATCAGATGGGCGGACGAATGTCGGCTGACCAAGACCTGTTGTGCCGGTGATTTTTAATGAACTATGGAAATCACCTTTACAAAA
>JANYDV010000174.1 GCA_025363505.1 Bacteroidota bacterium | reverse complement strand
CTGAATCACATGGAAACATTGGGTACGAGAGAATTTGATTTCCGCGTTTGCCACCTTGTCTTGATCCATAATACAGTGTTTTATATGTATTCATTAACTTTCCATAGTCCAATGCACCCTGTCTAAAGCGAATAATCATTTGTCCTTTATATAATAAACTATCTCGACCGCGAGTAAATGGTATCATTACTCCAGACTCGTTTGCTCGCCAATAGGTTGTCGTATCAGGTGGAAATGTTACCTGTGCAGACACATCAGGTGTGATACCGAATAGTGCTACCAAAAGCACAATTCCTTTTAGGATAAGGTTTCTGTTCATAGTGATTTGAGATTGATGACTGCATTCTTTTTCAATTCCAGATTCTACTTTTATAAAAGACACCTGAAAATTGAAAACGTCGCAAATTTTTTTTCTTGGTTGATAAATAGTTACTAAATCATATATTTATAGTATATAGACGATAAATATATGAAATAACCTCTTGAAAACGGTCTATGGTTCCTGTAACTTTGTTTTATGGAATTAGAGGAAGTAATTGCGAATAATGTTCGGGGTTTTAGGAAACGTTTATCATTCACTCAGGAAAAGTTAGCAGAATATGCGAACTTACACCCTACCTATGTCGGTGATATCGAAAGAAATGATGCAAATATATCTATTGCCACACTAAAAAAACTTGCAAAAGCACTAAAAGTGGAACCGCACATACTATTAATCAAAGGCTCTTGTTTGGATCCCGAAAAATATCAAAAAAAATAATTTTAACTAAAACCTTATTTGTTCGTATAATACGATTTGGGGTGTGCACTCGGTGTAATTATTACACTATCGGAATAGGCTGCAGGTTTATATCGGCGCTAATTTGTTGGTAAATAGCAAGATACGGGAGCGTGTGTCAGAATTACTCACTCAAGAGTCTGTACCATTTTCCGACTTCGGGTGCGCTGATTCTGGCTTGGGGACATTCGATTCTGAGGGCTTCTGAGAAGGTGTTCATTGCTTCGGTATCGCCGTGAGTCAGGACGATATGTTTTGGTTTGAGCCGACGCGCTATTTCCAGTAGTTCTTCGCGTCGAGCATGGGCGCTAAACCGGAAACGCTCAATTTTACATCGAACGGGAACATCACGTTTCATCGAACCAAATTTGATACGACTGCCTGGCTCCGCATGGGAAACGATATATCCAGGTGTGCGAGGATCGGTATATCCGATAAAACAGATTGCAAATGTTTTCTGGCGGAGCCAACGTTGCGCCAGCAGATAGCTCGAAGTGCCTTCTTGCATCATACCGCTCGAAGCAAGAACAATGCTTGGAGTCTTAAAAAATTTACCTGAAAAAAGACCGTCGCGACGCGGAATATCTTCTTGCTTGATATCGCCGAGGAGTTCATCGTTGCGAAGTCGTGATTGGCTGTGGGCAGTTTTGTCGTAGATCTGACTAATAAGTCGCGCCATACCGCCGGTATAAATATCAACGGTTGGGATTTTCTTATCACGCATAGCATCGGTCATCATCATCAATGCTTCCTGCATTTTGCCAAGTGCAAAAACAGGGATGAGCACCGATCCGCCACCGGTAAGAGTATCGTTAACAACCGTAAGCAACCGCTCAAGCTCGGTTTCGCGCGAGTGGCTCAGATAAGCATCGTCGCGTCCATTAGTAGATTCGGTGATAAGCACATCAACCGGACCTTCGGGAAGTTCGGCGCCGGCGATTAATGTCTGCGGATGGAGAGAAGTATCGCCGGTATGAAAAATTCTTTTGCCGTCATACTCGATCAAAATTCCCCCGGCACCAAGAATATGCCCCGACATATATAAGGTAGCGGTGATGGGCTTTGAAGTCTCAGAAAGTTGGAATGGCTTTCCAAAACGTCGGGGTTCGATGTTGGTAATTAACTCATCGATCTTTGCCTCGGTATAAAAAGGCAATTTATCCATTATCTCTAACGGATGTTGCTTCGGAAGCAGTGTTGCAGAATTGCGCAACATCACTCTCGCAATTTCTATTGTTTCGGGTGTTGCAATGACTCGGGCTTGAGGCTGTGATTGCAGAAGGAAAGGAATGCCGCCGATGTGATCGGAATGGGCATGAGTGACGATGAAGGAATCAACGGCAAATGGATCAAGCAATTCGGCACGGGGAAATGCCTCCCATCCTTTTTTTTCAGGATGAAGCCCGGCATCAATCAACAGCCCATGGCTGCCGAGACGTAAAAAAAATGAATTGGCACCGATCTCGCGACCGCCGCCTAATGCAAGAAATTGAATTTGATCCAAGAAAACGTGAATTAATCCTCACGGCAATAGAGCCGCAAAAGAAATGAAAACCATCGTTCAACCCGTAAGTTGAATAATGACGAGAAGATAAGAACAGGCAGAGATGAGGGTTCAGTTCAGAATAATGCAGTATGATAGAAAGCCACAGGAAAAGACAAAATATTATTTAAAGAAAATTGTGTTTAAATTTTGATTTTGGACTTTGATGTCTTATATTTGTTTTGTTAGTCAATAACATTGACCAAAGATTGTGAGAACCCGTTATTCAATCTTGTTTTCTGAACTTTTCGATAATTCTAAAGTTTATACACAAAACTGGGGGATCAAAGTCATGCGTGTAGTATCATTTTCTATAGTATTTCTACTGTTTCTTTTTGGCAGCGTCTTCGGGCAGAAATTCAATCTTTCGTATGTGATGATTCCGGATGATTCTACTTCACCGTCCTCATTAACTTTTTTTGATAGTTTGCATGGCTATCTTGGGGCTACCCGCTCAACAAACGATAGTAGTGAATTCCACTATTATGAAACAACAGATGGAGGCCTAAGTTGGAATAAAATTACAGACACCTTAATTAGTATGGTTAGTCCAGTATTTAGTGTTGGTGCAGGATACCTACATCATAACTCACCGATAGTTTATGCAAATTTAGCAAGCAGATATAGTTATTCCGCTTGGTACACAGGGTATAGCGAATTATGTTACCGTCCTGTGCATTCAACTGATTTTGGAAAAACATGGCAAGGCAAAACAGTACCGATAGCTGATGATAGTTACTATTACCCCTTACAAGCATTTGACCCATATAATTTAGTAGTATTTAATGAAGATTCAGGCATCATTTACCAAACAACGAATCGAGGGCAGAGTTATAGTCGCTTAGCTGATTCAACTTATTTATATTCTTTATATCATATACAGCGTGATACAAACTATCTGGGCTATAATGAGTATAGCCCGGATTGGGGGCAATCCATTTCCTTTGATAATAGTGATCGTTTTCACTGGGCAGTTGCGGTAAATAGGCTCGGAGAACAGAAACTAAACCCACCATTACATCCTCAAAGTATGCAAATGCTATTGAGTGAGAATTTTGGACATACTTGGAAAGAATATCTCACTGATATACCCGGACAAGACACATTTGGTCGGACAGCCGGATCGTTACAATTTATTAAAGGTACTCCGAATCTCTATTATTTTACTGGGGATCATAGCGAAGGCTCTTTTGGATATAGGAAAAACGGTGCTGTTGTCTTAGAATACGGCGACGCCATGAACGGAATTAACTGGATGTATTCAACCGATTATGGTAAGACGTGGGACATTTATCGGCAGTATGGTGATCGGCGTCGTGGATTTGAAGCGGTGAAACAGGGTGAGGTTTGGTTAACAGTAAGACCGGAATATTCGAAAAAATTAAATGACCCGGCAACTGTTATTGCTCATACTACAGATAATGGAATAACATGGACAGAAGATAGTACTACATTCAGGAATGATGGTATTTGGGATGGAAGAATAATTACATTTAGTGATCCACGACATGGATGGATTGCCGCAACGGATAAAAGCGGACTCTACGGCAGACGCACATTTATTTTCAGTTATGTTGCCCCCGCGATTAATTCGACTGAAGGTATCATTACAGAATCGAACCAGATTTATCTAAAAATATACCCCAACCCTTCGCAATATTCTGTACATTTACAATTACCTCTCAGCAAACCAATTCAAAAAGTGGAATTCTATAATTTATTGGGCATTCGTGAAAATCCTCCTTACGAAATTTCCGGAAGTATCGCTACCGTTGATGTAAAAAGTCTTCCGATAGGTACTTACATAGTACGTGTTGGGTATTTGTACAAAGGCTATGAAGGAACATTCACGTTGCCGTTGATAGTGCAACACTAGTCTTTCATAGATGCTTTATGAACTAAAGGCCTGAATGTTAGTGTTAGACGGTGCTTGAAATCAATCGCTTCGTCGAGCGCTTATCTTATTAAGCGGTCATAACCCGTCAGGGTTGCTGATTCAGATGCTTACGCGGCGTTTTATCCACAAAAATCTGAAAAAGGACACACTACTATGCCAAGAGCAAAAAATCTTCCTGCGTCTCGACACAGGAGAAAGAAAATATTAAAAGCATCAAAGGGATTCTTCGGAATGCGCAGCAACGTCTTAACCGTTGCGATGCATCACCTTGATAAATCACGTCAGTATGCTTATCGTGATCGTCGTACCCGTAAGCGCGAATTCCGTTCACTTTGGATCATCCGTATCAACGCAGCTGCCCGTATCAATGGCATCAGCTATTCGAAGTTGATCGGTGCTCTTGCAAAGAGCGGCATCACAATCAATCGTAAACTTGTCTATGATGATGGGCACTGATGTTGTCTTGACATTAATATATTATGTATATATAAATTGGTCTTTTTTAAAACCTAT
>JANYDV010000157.1 GCA_025363505.1 Bacteroidota bacterium | reverse complement strand
CCGAGCGTAGTGATGATCACATTTTGTCCCGGTGTTTGAGCAAACTCCAAGAGTTCGGCAGCTTTGACGATCTGCAGTGTTTCATGGAACGGATGAGAAACACTATCAGAAAGTTGGCTGATATCAATGGTCTGGTATTCCGAAAGAATATGCAACAATCCCGTCAGCTCGCCGATATTGACTGCCGGAATAATTTCGATGCGTTGCTGGGTCTTTGGCTCTTCGACAAACGGCAAGACCGTATTGGTGATCAGCGAATAAATACGATCGGATAATTCCTGAAATTCACGCGAATGAGTGTTGCGCGGATATGGTAATGGATTCACAAACTCTGCCTTGATGCGCCCGGGGTGTGCATCAAGCACGATAATCCGGCTCGCCATCTGGACAGCTTCATCAATTAAGTGCGTCACCATTACTACACTGCGCAGTGTCGTGTCGTGCGAGTGAAACAAATGCAATACCTCATCGCGTAAGTTTTCTGCTGTTAACGGGTCAAGCGCACTAAAGGGCTCATCCATACACAATACTTTTGGTTCGACGACCAAGCCGCGAGCAATACCGACACGCTGTTTCATCCCGCCCGAAAGCTCTTTGGGATAGGCTTCTTCAAATCCTTCGAGACCGACGCTATCAATCGCCGCTTTAACTTTTTCTTTAATCTCTTCACGAGGCATCTTTAAAGCTTCCAAACCAAGCGCAATGTTTTGTTCGACCGTCAGCCATGGTAATAATGCAAAGGACTGAAAGACCATCGATGTCAAAGGATTAAATCCTTTCATTGGCATACCCTCGACCGCAACCGAGCCAACCGACGGCTTGAGCAAGCCCGTCATAATACGAAGAATTGTTGACTTGCCGCAACCCGAAGGTCCGAGCAAGCAAAGAAATTCATTTTCGGCAACAGAGACATTGATATGTTCAAGCACCGGCAATGATTTACCGCCGGGCTGTAAGAATGTCATCGAAATATCATGAATCTCGATCAATTCTTTTCCGGCTTTGCGAACCTCGCTTTGCGGCGGTGCGGTTCGCGCCTGAGTCATTGGTGTAACACTCATTGCTATAGTAGTTATTTATTTAACGTATAACGCTCTTGGGCAATATCAAACAGGCGACGCCATAAAAACTTATTAATGCCGACCACGACCAAACACAGCGCGAGTGTCGAAGCAATCAGCATCGGAATATTTTCTTTCTCACTGGCAAAGCTAATGAGCGCGCCGATACCGGTAGCCGTCATTCGGGCTTTGCCGGGCACCACATAATTCTCAGCGACAATAGAAGTATTCCAGGCACCACCGGATGCCGTAATCATTCCGGTAATGATCGAAGGAAATATTGCCGGAAGAATCACTTTTTTCCAACGCAGCATTCGTGGTAACGAAAAAGTATCGGAAAGCTCGCCCAGATCATTTGGTATCGAACTTGCCCCGGCGATCACATTAAAAAGCATATACCACTGCGTGCCGAGCATCATCATCAAGATCGCACCGATCTCGATAGAGATATGAAATCGAGCAAGCATAATCAATATTAACGGAAATACCATCGGCGCCGGAAATGATGCCATAAATTGTATAACCGGTTGCAATTTTCTCGACAGTGAGTGATTCATCCCGATCATCGCTCCGAGCGGTATCGTCCATGCCGCCGCAAGTGCGACCGTAAGAATAATACGACCAAGTGTGGCAGCGGTGCCTATGGCGATATCAGCCCACTCGCCGGAAGTAAGTGTTGTTGCAAAACTCATTACCGCACCAAAGACACCATAGATCAGGAGCACTGCAAATGCACCGCCGACGATCCAGGTCATTACTTTTCGCAGCAGAGGCTGTCGGACATTTACTATAGAAATGAGTTTCGATGCCGATGCTTTGACCGCATCAAGTTCGCGACGCTCATTGCGTTGTGATGGTGATTCTTCTTTGGCACGAAGTCGTTCGGCAATCCACTCAACTAATTTCGACCCTTGAAGAATATCGAGCACCAGTGATCGTTCTTCGGGTCCCTCTTCGACCGAGTCTTCCATTCGGAATTTACGGCTCCAGATGACCAGTGGTCTCCAGAGCACACGATCGAGCGACACGATCATCACGCCCATGGCAACAACTCCGGCGACCATTGCACCGACGTTGCCTTTGATAATAGCCTCACTCATATAACTACCCACTCCCGGTAAGCGGAAATCGCGATCGCCGAGAGTGAATGCTTCGCAGATCGTAATAAAAAACCAACCACCGGCAAACGACATCATCGAATTCCAGACCAGAGGAATCGTACTTGCCGGAAGCTCAAGCTTTAGGAAAATTTCTTTTTTGCTGAGATAAAAACTTTCCGCCGCATCGCGCATATCATTCGGTATGACTTTCAGCGAGCGGTAGAATGCGTAAGTCATATTCCACACTTGCCCGGTAAAGATAGCCAACACCGCAACGAGCTCGAGACCGATATTTGAATGCGGGAATATTGCAATAAGCGCGATCGAAAAACCCGGCAAAAAACTCAGAACCGGAATGCTTTGCAACACATCAAGCATCGGCAACATCACCCGTTCGGCTTTGCGAGAGTGTGCCATAATATATCCATAGACCAACGTAAATACTAATGAGATCAAATACGCCACCAGACCACGGGTCAGTGAGAATATCGTATAGAGCGGGAGATATCGAAATTCGGTGTGGATCTCGACGGTGCCCTGGGTTTGGCCGCCCCACTGACGTGAGATTACGGTGAGCCAATAGATCAGCCCGCCAAGCGCTGCGATAACGACAACGTCAGCAATGCGTACTCGTCGCGGAAACTCGATAACCGAACGAACGATGCTCATTAATTCTCAATGCAAAAAAATAAAGTGAACAACATAAAAAAACCCCTCACAAGGGGCTATCACAATCGAATACTCTCTTTGATGAGAGTCTTTGCCGGTTCGATTGCCCCTGATCACGAGTTTTAGCACTGAATAACGTATTTCGAAATCGTTTGAATCTCAAACTGTTTCGAAGAGCTGCGTTATGTTAAGCCTTAATCCGGCAAAACCTGTTCAACCCATTGGCGTCTCTCGACATTTCCGGGCAGCAGCTTGTGTTCATTCAGTAGCCTCACCTAATAGGCGTTTCTACTATTCTGATTTGTTCTTACGTTTTAAAACGCTTCTGAGTTCCGAAGAATGATTTGTTAATACGATTACTTCCAAGCATAACCTATATCGAAACGAAGTGCAGGGAACGTGCCATTATAACTACTAAAAATTTCTTGCGTCGATGAACCAAAATAATGGTCAACGCCAATTCCTAAGCCAATAGCAAAGTCATCACCAATAAACCACTGCCAACCCAATAGCACTCCGAGGGTTGTTACCGTTATAGTTGGAGAAGAGGCATCGGAATAATAGCCAGTATATTTTAGACTATTGAAAGAAAAATTCGGTGCTGCGTAAAAGCCACGCAATGCTTTTTCTGAAGGATAGAAACGAACTTCCGCATTAACACCAAATCCACTCAGTGCTAAACTTGGCATCTGTAATCCTATGCCAGCAGCAATAGTATTCGAGAAAGCATGATAATAAGAGAGATTGTAAAACAAGAAAAACTTTAACGGATTGACGACGATCATATTATGGCGAGGGGTAATATCTTCCTCTTTCTTTAAATCAACATATGAAGTTGTCTTTGTTTGTCCGGTGACTGAATCAATCTCTGTTTTAGTACCTTCTGTGCGAATTTGCGCATTGGCATTATTCACACTGAGAACGCAAGTACTAAGAGCAAGTAATAATAGGATGATGGATGATTTCATATTTTTAGGTAAAAAAGTGTTCACAGTTGCTACAACCATTATATAAACAGTGCCGTGCCAAAAAAAACGTTTAATCCCTGATTAAATTACAACACTGTCATCACCGCCCAGAGTGAAACGGCGCCAATGACGATCCAGAGTACGACGCCTTCGATCAATGGTTTTATTCCGACCGATTGTAGGGTCTTGCGTGATAAACCTGTACCGATTAAAAATAATGTCACGACCAACCCGGTTTTTGCGATACTGACAAACTTATTAAACAATAGTTCGCCGTCGGGCAACCATGTCCGAAGCATTGCGGCAATCACAAAAAGAAAAATAAAATATGGTATCGTAATTTTTTTGGTGCTGCCTTTGAATAAAAATGACGTGACCACTGTCAAGGGAATGATCCATAACGCTCGAGCAAGCTTTACCGTCGTTGCGATTTTGAGTGCTTCATCGCCGAACTTTGCCGCCGCACCAACAACCGAACTGGTATCGTGAATCGCTATTGCTGCCCATACTCCAAATTGCATTTGCGACATCTGAAGCATCGTACCGATCATCGGAAAAATAAACAGTGCGATAGAGTTGAGGATAAATACTGTGCCGAGAGCCACCGACATTTCTTCTTCGTTAGCATTAAGCACCGGACCAACCGCCGCAATAGCCGAGCCGCCGCAGATCGCAGTGCCACTTGAAATAAGATGCGACGTTTTCGGATCTATCTTCAACCACTTCCCAATCGCATAACCAAGCACGAGTGTCCCGACGACAGTAGCGATTGTGAACAATACGCCCGAACGTCCGGCATCGACAAGCGCGCCGATGTTCATTCCGAACCCAAGCCCAACGACCGAGACCTGTAATAAAATTTTTGTTGCGCGGCTATTGTATTTAGCGAACGGATGCCCGATTGTCAGTGCTACCAATATGCCAAGTGCAAGCGCAAGCGGTGGCGATGCATACGGCGTCA
>JANYDV010000100.1 GCA_025363505.1 Bacteroidota bacterium | reverse complement strand
AGTTCTCTGGAACAAGAGAGACACGATCGTTTCAAAAAAATAAGTGAAACAATACCAGATGATAAAACGTATGTACATACATCAATTGTAATGACACGTATTTTTAGGATAGTAATTTATTTATAAGGAATAGAACAATGACAAATTGGACAATGGACACGGTTCACTCAGAAGTGAGATTTAAAATTAAACATTTAATGATCTCAACGGTTACCGGACATTTTGAGACATTTAGCGGTACTATGACAGCTTCACAGCCCGATTTTAGTGACGCCAAGATCGCGTTTGAAGCAGATGTCAAGAGCATCAATACAAATAATGAGCAACGCGACGGGCATTTACAAAATGATGATTTCTTTGATGCAATTAATAACCCGAAGTTAACTTTCGTTTCGAGTTCGATCTCTAAAAAATCGGATGATGAATATGCACTCGGCGGTGACTTAACGATTCGTGGTATTACCCGACCTGTCACTCTCAACGTCAATTATACCGGCACAGCAAAAGACTTTGCAGGAATTGATACAGCAGGCTTTGAGATTACCGGAAAAGTGAATCGCAAAGAATTTGGCTTAAAGTTCGATGCGCTCACTGAAACAGGCGGCATCGCTGTGGGCGATGAAGTGAAGCTTGAAATCATAACCGAAATGAAAAAATCATAACAGCAGTGCCCTTCTCTTCATAGTATAAATACGAGTAGAGAATAACAATCGATGATAGAACAAAGAGGCAGCGTGTGCTGCTTCTTTGTTCTAAAGGAGATGCTCCTGTTGACCTATCAAATGAGGTACAGGCAGTGTTAATCCACAGAGGGTATTGAGTTTATTAACCGTATCGACGCTGATGATCGGCGTGTTCGATTCATCATGTTGGTGCATCATAAAATATACTTCCCGTATTCCGTCATCGAGCCATTTTGAAATCCTCTCTACCCAATCATCAATTCTTGGATAATCAGTAGGGTGGAGATTGTTACCGACAAATCGGATAAATGCCTTCGGCGTAGTGAGCTCCATATGGAGCATATCTCGGCGCCCAGAAGTATCGGTAATCACTGAGCCGACTTTATAGGCTTCGAGCATATCACCAAGTAATTTCTTATTTGCCGGAATAAACCAGTCAGGGTGGCGAACTTCAACAAATAATTCTAAATCGCGAGGAAGCGAATTGATATATGCTTCAAGCGTATCGAAATTACGAGTATCAAAATTTTCACGAAGTTGTAAGAAAGCAGGACCGAGATGCTTACCAAAACCTTCGATTGACTGCAAAAAAAGTGAAGTAAGCTCCTCGCAATTTTTCAAACGACGCATATGCGAAATGCCATTATAGAACTTCGGGCAGAATAGGAAATTCTTCCCAACCTTCGAAGCATACGTCGCCATTTGTTCAGGCGGATAAATCTTATAGTGCGACGCATTCAGTTCGATACAATCAAAATGCTTTGCATAGGCTTCAAGAAAATCCTTTTCTTTGGTACCTTTCGGGTAGATCAAGTTTACCCATTCTTTACGTCCCCATTTTGCACAGCCAAAATGCACTTTGCCTTTAGTCTTCGCTTTTTGTGCACCGAGGATACGTTTGGTTCGAGCCGAGTCCTTAGGTAGTGAATGATCAACTGCATCAAGTTCCGAAACTTCTACTTTGCCGAATTCCATATAAGAAAAATTTTATTGATAATCGCTCGATTCCACATTATAACTCATTCTCATACGTCCGCTCGCAGAGTCGCGAGATCTCGAGGATCTCGGCTTGCGTAAATTTCTTTGCGAATTCTTCTTCGATGAATCGCTCAACTAACGGATCAAGTTTTTTTAGGAGCGTCAGACCTTTGGAAGTAATACACGCTATCGATTCCCTCCGGTCTTCAATACCTTGCTTGCGTTGGACATAGCTCATGCGAACAAGGCGGTCGATCAGGCGAGTCATATCCGGCGAACGGTCGAACATCCGAGCCGATATTTCGGAACGGGGATGTCCGTCGGGAAAGACACCACGAAGAATACGAAGCGCATTGTATTGCGGCTGGGTTAGTCCGTGCTTCAGCAATAATTTCCCAAAACGATGCTCGATAGCTCGTGCAGCCACCGAAAGATTGAGCATCGCTGCCGTTGTCGGAGGCATCGGAGCTGTTTGTTTAACCCATTGATCGAGCGAACGTCCCATAAATATGTGTTATTCCACACAAATATACAAATTATAAGTTACTCTAGTCATAAAAGGCATCCCGTTGTTTTAGAATAAAGCCCGACTGAGTAGAAATTCTTATGAAACTTCGTTTGGTATAATCGGTGTTAGTGTGCTCTCGTTTTGTGGGTCAGATAGCTCAGTCGGTAGAGCAAAGGACTGAAAATCCTTGTGTCGGGGGTTCGATTCCCTCTCTGACCACTCCTGTTGGTTACTGTTGTATAATCCTCGTTTATTCCATTTTTCGGTGATTTCTTGCCACACTTCGTCGTTACACGAATGATCATTATTTTTAGTTTATGATACAAAAAAATCTGCGATTAGTTTTTGTTATCGTTGCGTGCTCCGGCATCTGTCTTTCCTCATGTCACAAAGAAAACACAGCGGCAATGCGCTCGGCTCAAGGCGGAAAGAAATTCGGCGGCAGATATACAATCAATGAAATTCGCGGCAACCCTTCGAGCCTTGATCCTGTCAGAATGAATAGCAAGGTCGAAGATGACATTGCCAATAATTTTTATGATCGACTCGTTGATAACAATGATCAATTGAAAGTTGTACCGGAGCTTGCCTCAAGTTGGGAGATTTCCCCTGACGGACTGACCTATACTTTTCATCTTCGTAGTGATGTATCGTTTCAGGATGACGAATGTTTCAGCGGTGG
>JANYDV010000080.1 GCA_025363505.1 Bacteroidota bacterium | reverse complement strand
TTGAATGATTGACGTTAATATTCCCCAAATACAACCTCAATGGTTCATCAAGAGAGATCCGAAAACTATTCGCACTAAATGGGCTCCCATCAATATAGCCTCGATAGGTCCAGTTGCGCATACTATCAACAGACGTATATGTCGAAGACACATTGCTTTTTGTTGCGCATAGTGCAAGTGTGGTTTTATTCCCCGTTACTTTGCCATCAAGATAGAGTTCGTCGGCACCCGCAATGGTATCATTTGTAAAATGAAATAATGGTGAGAATACTCCGCTTTTAGAGAGAGTAAATAACGAATCACCTTTAATAAGATACATATTTGATAGAGTATCTCGCGATTGCCAAACATCACATTTATCAGAAGTTAAGTCCCACTTGGCTAAAGGAGTAAATTGAGTGCCATTATCGATAGATTTGTAAAGTGAAGTGATACGCTTCCAATTGGTGTAATCCCACTCAAAACCAATAATATAGACCGTGCTTTCATCTGCTGAAACTATTGCACGCTTAATGCCGCCCCAGCTTTTCGGAGCGTCAAGCCCCACTGACTCTTTCCAACTCGCTCCGCCATCGTCACTGTATCGACAGATAACAGGACCGTTGCAAGCCGCAAATAATCTTTTGCCCTTGGCGGTGTGTAGTATCCTTAAAGTCCGAATGTCACCAAATCGGTGATGATCATTCAAAACAGTCCAACTAGAATCGCCGGTTTTTGCTTTCCAGATATTTCCCATAGCCGAAGCAACGAAAACCGTATCCGTCTCAAAATCTATATCTGCAGTGTGAGTTCTGCCGGAGACATTGGTACTGCCGCGCTCGCCCCATCTGGCGACTAATCTGCCACCGGCAAACGTATCTGAAGCAATTGAAAGTACAGAGTATCTCGAATATTTTCTCAAAGCAAGTTGCTGTGATTGTGCATCGCGGGTTTCGGCATCGATTGCTTGCCAATTCAGACCCGGTTCGGCGCGGTGCATTATCTCGATCCATGCTTGGCGCTGTTGTTGATAATCTTCATTTTCGATTTTCCCGAGCTCAGGCAGCTCAGTCTTCGAGTTAATTTGTGCACTCACACTGGCACCAAACAATAATAGAGCAATTACAACAACACTTCTCATCATAAACTTATAATACTATCGGGGTATAAGCAAAAGTTTGGCAAGTGAGTTTCGTTGTTTTTAAGCAAAAAAAACCTCACGATTTCTCGCAAGGTTATTTCAATTACCGCATCTTTTGATTATTTCGCGTTCGGATCAGTTTGCCATAAACCGTGGATATTGCCTTCAGTATCTTTGAAATAGGCGCTATAGCCCATGGTTGGGACAGCAACTTTCTGTACTACCATCATACCACCATTTGCTTCAATCTTTTTTGCGAATTCATCTATTGAAGGCACATCAATACTATTAACAAGTGGCTGATTTGGGTCACGACGTTTCATGATTGCGCCGTTGATGCCCATGCCCTCTTTACCGGTATCGGCGAGGAAATACTCAGCCCCATCGCCCCAAGAATTGAACGTCCATCCAAAGACGTCACCAAAAAATTTGGTAGCGCGCTCGGCATTCTCTGCCGGAATTTCGAAATGTACTGGTCTTGACATAAATGATCTTTCTAAATAAGTAAAAAAATAAATATACGATGTCTATGTAAAGGAATCGTGTATTTCCTATTGTTATTGTATAACTTGTTTGCGAAGCTGTTCAGGCGAGCATCCGAAATGGCGGCGGAACATCCAACTAAACGAGCCGAGACTCTCAAAGCCTATCGTATGACAAATTTCGGTAATGGTTAGATTCTCGTTGCGCAAGAGTTCATGCGCTTTTGCAAGTCGTTTCTGGATGAGATATTGGTGCGGGGTAATGCCGTACAAGGCTTTAAACTGCCGGAGAAAATGATGTGGTGATAGGCACGCTCCGCTTGCGATTATATTTAGAGACAACTCGCTGCAAAATGAAGAGTCCATCAACTCCCGCGACCGTTGCAATCGTTTATAAAGTTCAACGCGAGTCGAGTGGCGTTGTGCAGAAAGTTTTTGCGTTTGCTGAAACGTCTCACATTGACTCCGAAGCAATGACCCCATTAATAAAGAAAATTCTTCCTCGAGTTGTTCTGCGATGATGGTGCCGTTATCAAATAATGATTTCAAACGAAGCATACTCGGCTTCAAATGCAAATCATCGGAATACTTCATATCGACGAAATGAAGCTTTTCTGCCGTTGATGTCGGATCATCAAGAAGAGAAAGTATCTCTTTCGAATATACTGCATATACTTCTTCGGCGTAGCCCGTCCGAAAAAAAACATAAAATGCTTCAACAGGTTTTTCGGATTCTATAGTGATGGAGTAACGCTGTCCTTCATTTAAAAGGAGAAATGAGTGGTCATCAATTTCATAATGCGAAGATGATTCATCATACGCACCAATTCCATGAAAATTGCAGTGTACTGCCAGGGGGGCGGTATGCTCCGGGAAATGGTAGTGTGTAGACGAGCCTCGAATAATCGAGTTGGGAAATATAAAACGCGGACCAGACTGATCACCATCATACAATGATGGATCAGGCAATTCATTTACGACTTTAATCTCTCGACTTCCATACATAGATCAGTAATCTCCTTCGGGTACACAAAGGGGACATTTACCAATCATCAAGTTACAACACAGGGCAAAAAACACTGCTCAACTATTTATAACCCGAAAATCGCCATCTTGTTTTTCTTCATAATAGCTAATTTGTTTCAAATACAGTAAGGAAGTGATTTTTTGGGGGTCAAATGAAAAGAAAACCTTTTTTTACTTAGATTCTTTATTCCAACGAGTTTACAAAAGAAGAAAGGTAGCTTATAAAAATATTTTTTTCTTTATAGACAACCTCTAGATGATTGCAATTGGAGGCAATCCAAAGTGTCTTTTTGGGAGAGGGGCAATGATTAAAAAGCTCTGAGATTTGGTCGTTTGAAATAAATTTTTCGTTCTGGCCGTGTATCAGTAATATACTACATCTTAATTGACTAATAACTGACATGGGTTCTAATAAAGGCAAGTCGAGACTTTTGGCAACTCGTTTGCTATTTTGCTGCTTACGAAAAATATTTATCTTCTCAACCAATTCCCTTTGCGTAACGTAAGGACTCTCGGCAATTACGCCGCCGACATCACCGTATCTAACAGCTGTTGTTATCGAAAGACTTGCCCCCATAGACCTTCCATACAGTATAATTTTGCTTGTATCACTCTGTAAATATTGTTTTACAAACGAAGTAACAGAATAAATGTCAGTCGTGAACTCGGGGATTGCAATAAGATCGGTATCGATAGTGCATTGATCGCTACTGCCAAATCCACGATAGTCAAATAGTAATATATTTACACCTACACTCTCAGTAATTGACTGAGCTAAAACAAGATTGTCCCCCATGTTACCAGCATCGCCCGAAGCGAGAATTATTATAACATCACTTCGTTTCTTTTCAGGTTTGCATAACCATGCACTAAGACGTTTCCCATCTGCTGTCATGATATTGAGGCTATCATACTGCATTTTTAAATCAGATGGAGTTTTTCGATATTGTTTCGAAGGGAGCGCACTTTTAACATCCTGAATCAACGATAGTAATATTATTGATGGCAATACCATTAGGAAGATGCACTTACAGTAGCTCATTATTATCTCTTTTTTTGTTACAACTTTTACCTTATCAGCAATTTCTTTTGCTTTTTTTCGTAAGTCATCTGTCGAAGAACCAACAGCATCGTATGCAAGCGCAACCCCCATACGTCGATAGTTGCGAGTCGTTGGTTTCCCGAATATTTTTACATCCGATTTGGGAAGTGCCAATGCTTCGCGAAGCCCTTCATAATTTGGTGGTGTTGATGACTCATCGGTAGCAAGGATAACCGCACTCGCCGCAGCACGTTCTAATGTGATTTCTGGTATTGGCAAACCAAGTACAGCACGACAATGCAATTCAAATTCAGAAAAATTCTGCGAACCCGAAAGTGTTACCATTCCCGTATCGTGAGGTCGAGGTGATAACTCGGAAAAATAGACTTCTTCTTTGCCGAGAAAAAACTCCACCCCCCAAATACCCGCACCGCTCAGTGCCTTCGTTACCTGACGCGCCATTTCTTCTGCTTCGAGAAGTTGTGTGCTGTTTATTTCTGCAGGTTGCCAGCTTTCTTGATAGTCGCCACGCTCCTGGCGGTGTCCGATTGGTGGGCAAAATAGGGTCTCGCCATTATTTTGCGTTACAGTGAGAAGAGTAATTTCAGATTCAAATTTGATAAACTCTTCGACAATCACTTCGATCAAATCTCCTCGACCTTTAGTTGTTGCAGATTCCCAAGCCTTCTCGATATCAGCTTCCGACTTAACGGTGGATTGCCCTTTCCCTGATGAAGACATCAACGGCTTTACCACACACGGAATACCGATCTCGCTAATAGCTTTCTTAAATTGATCGAGTGTCGTTGCATACTGATACTTTGCTGTTCGCAAGCCAAGTTCTTTTGCGGCAAGATCACGAATGGCTTTGCGGTTCATCGTAAAGTTCGCGGCTCGTGCACTCGGGACAACTTGAATGCCTTGCTGTTCATAATCATAAAACCGTTCAGTACGAATAGCTTCTATTTCCGGGACGATCAGATCAGGCTTGTGCTTTGCAATCACCGCATCAAGAGCCGCACCATCAAGCATATCTATTACTTCACGCTCGTCGGCAACTTGTTGGGCAGGCGCATCATTATACGAATCAACCGCGATCACATATTGTCCGAGACGTTTTGCCGCTATAACAAATTCTTTGCCAAGTTCACCCGAGCCAAGAAGTAGGATCTTTTTAGTCATAAACCGTTAACAAGATAATGGAACAGAAAGAGAAGAAATACCGTAGTACAGAGCACTATTATACCCCATTCCATTATGAAGCGTTTCATTTTCTTTCTTTTACTACTTATGAGTGTTGCAAACACTACCAACGCGCAACTACAATACCCTGCTACCCAAAAAGGAACAGTCACCGATGACTATTTTGGCACAACAGTAGCAGACCCATATCGCTGGCTTGAAAATACTGACACCGCCGAGACCAAACGATGGGTTGAGGAAGAAAATAAAGTGACGTTCGATTACCTCTCGAAAATTCCTTTTCGTCAGAAGATCAAAAACCGTCTCGAAGAAATTATGAACTACCCAAAATTTACCGCTCCGCAAAAGATCGGCAAATATTATATGTTCCAAAAGAACGACGGCTTACAGAATCAATCTGTCGTATTCATTCAAGAAGGTTTAACCGGCGAACCAAGAATTTTGCTCGACCCGAACACGATGAGCAAAGACGGCACTGTTGCACTCGGCGGTGAATTCCCTTCTAATGATGATAAATATCTTGCCTACTCCGTTCAAAAAGCCGGCTCTGACTGGCAGGAGTTATTTGTGCTCGATCTGGCAACCGGCAAACAACTCAGCGATCACATCGAGTGGGTAAAGTTTTCCGGCGCGGCATGGTGGAAAAACGGATTTTATTACAGTCGTTTTGATGCTCCGACAGGTGCAGCATATATCTCCGCAAACGAATATATGAAGGTCTATTACCATAAACTCGGTGATGACCAAAGCAAAGACGAATTGATTTATGAAGATAAGACCCAACCAAAACGTATGTTTTATTGTGGACCAACTGAAGACGAGCGATACTTGACGGTGTATGTTCAAGAACCCGGTCGTAAAGGAAATATCCTTCTCGTCAAAGACTTTACAAATCCATCGGCAGGCTTTATAACAGTTAATGCTGACCTTGATGTTGAAGCCGGCATTATCGAATCAGAGGGTGAAGTCCTGTTTATTAGAACAAATTTGAATGCACCGAAAAATAAAATTGTCAAAACGACACTCGCAACTGCATCGAAATGGACAGAGGTGATTCCTGAATCAAAAGATGTACTCGAAAATATTTTGATGATCGATGGGAAGTTCATTGCAACGTATATGAAAGATGCAAGCAATCATTCTTATGTATATGATCTTACGGGAAAGCAACTCCATGAGATCAAACTCCCAACCATCGGCAGCGCCAACGGTTTCGGAGGAAGAAAAAAAGACAAGGAAGTATTTTATACATTCTCATCATTCACCTATCCTGCGACGATCTATCATTACGACATCGAGAAAAACACTTCGACTGTCTTCCGAAAAAGCCTCGTAAAATTTAACCCGGAAGAATATGATTCAAAGCAGATATTTTATACAAGTAAAGATGGGACCAAGATCCCAATGTTCATTGT
>JANYDV010000050.1 GCA_025363505.1 Bacteroidota bacterium | reverse complement strand
GGGGGCAAGAAGCTCATTTTAAAAATAGAAGCGTAAAAAATATTAATGCCCAAGGAGTCAACGAAGGGTATCTTGCCACCGAATCAACAGTGATCGAAAGTGGACGATTTTTTACGGCGTCAGAATTAGCATCGGCGCGTCCTGTCTGTGTATTAGGATATGAAATTGCATCCAATTTATTTCCAAATCAGTCGCCCTTAGGGCAGGTTGTCCGCTTGAGTGGCTATCCCCTCGAAGTGATTGGTGTTGCCAAACGAGTTGGCGGTTTGTTCGCAGTATTCTCCGTTGATAATAATGTCGTAATGCCATTCCGAACAATGCAGTCGGCTTATGGTGAAAAACATCAAGGAGTGACGATTGGTGTAAAAGCTTCGTCTATCGAAAAAAAGCAAGACACTCGTGATGAATTAGAATTTGTCATGCGCCAGATTCGCAAACTTAAACCCAATCAGGCAATAAATTTTGGCATTAATAATCAAGATCAGTTTAATCAGCAGATCGACGGGCTCACAGCATTGTTGAGTATCATTGGATATACAATAACGGGTTTATCTTTGCTTGTTGGTGGTATCGGCATTATGAATATTATGTACGTAAGTGTAAAAGAACGTACTCGTGAGATCGGCATTCGCAAAGCAATCGGGGCAACACGGCGTTCGTTAGTGACACAATTTTTGTTTGAAGCTTCAATGTTGTCGCTTCTGGCGGGGCTTATCGCACTTGTGCTTGCGTATCCAGTGACACTTCTTGCAAATGACCTCTTGTTAAAAGACTCCGACTTGCAGATTGGGTTTCCGCTTTCTTATGCAATGGTCGGCTTGAGTTTATCGCTTCTGACCGGTATCGTGTTTGGTATTTTCCCTGCACTACGGGCATCTCGTCTTGATCCAGTTGAAGCACTTCGATACGAATAATGTCATTACTCAAAGAAAATATCACGATGGCAACATCGTCGCTGCGCTCGAATAAGCTTCGAGCTTTTCTGACGATGCTCTCTATTGTTGTGGGTATTTTTTCGATTATTGGGTCAATGACCGCAATAGGTATCCTTACCAATGGTATCAGCAGTTCGCTCTCGCAGTTGGGTAGCGAGACCTTTACGGTGCAAAAATTTCCGTCAATACAGTTGGGTGGTATGGATTGGCTTAAGTACCTCCATCGCCGCTCGATCACCTTTGAACAAATTAAATTTGTTCGTGAGTTTACCAAACTGCCGATGGCTGTGAGCGCCGAACACACAACCGCCCCATTAACCGTTGCTTATGGTAATGAAAAAAGCGACCCACAGTTTAATATGATGGGAAGTGACGATTATTTTGCGACGAATCATAACTATGTCGTCAGCGAAGGCAGAATGCTGACCAAAGATGATATTGAATATGCCAGAGATGTTTGTATCTTAACGACCGGCATTATCCAACGAATTTTTAAGCACGGTGAAAACCCTATCGGAAAAGAAGTCAAGCTCAATGCTCGTCCGTATGAGGTGGTTGGGGTATTTGAAACTAAGGGGGGCGGAGGGGGTGCATCACTCGATAATTTTGCACTTATTCCTATCACCAACGAACAAAAATATTTTACTGACCGAGATATTACTTCTCTCACGATGACCGTTCGTGCATCTACGCAAGAACAGCTCGGTGGGACACAAGATGAGGTGATCGGCGCACTGCGCACGGCTCGTGGTGTGAAGCCGGGAGCTGTTAATGATTTTGAAGTTGAGACCAACAGTAGCTTAAATCTTCAATTCGAAAGTTTTTCGAAATATATCGTCTATGCAGGCGCCGGGATCAGTGCCATTGCGTTGCTCGCAGCATCGATTGGCATTATGAATATTATGTTGGTTTCGGTAACCGAGCGTACCAAAGAGATTGGTATTCGCAAAGCACTCGGAGCAAAACGGTCTTCTATTATTGCACAATTTCTGACCGAGTCGGTCGTCCTTTGTTTGATCGGCGGTATTATCGGTATTATTCTCGGAATAGGTTTGGGCAATCTCATCGCTATTTTTGCCAAAGCACCGGTTTATATTCCATATATGTGGATCGGTATCGGTTTGGTGGTCTGCTCATTTGTTGGTGTGGTCTTTGGAATGTATCCGGCTATCAAAGCGGCACGGATGAATCCTGTGGACGCATTGCGTTTTGAATAATCTCCATTCATTCGGCTCGTAGATTTGTAGCCGATGCTCATTACTTCAGATACAAAAACGCGCTCGTTGGCACTACTTGCCGGCTTTCTCTTCGGCATATCGTTTCCGCCATTCGGTATTGTTGGGGGCTTCGCTGCTTTTGTGGCACTGGTGCCATTACTGATTGCCATCGAAGATACTAAGCGACTTCGCGACGCATTCTCGACAACCTATCTGATGATGTTTGTTGTGACGCTGATCGCCACATATTGGGTTGGCGGATGGAGAGGCGAGGGGCAGGTCGATCCTTTTCTGATGGTCGGTGGTGTGGCGTTAGCAATGGTGCATCCTCTTTTTCTTGTGATCCCGGTTTTAGTTTATGATGCTGCGCGCCGACGATTTGGTCGGAGGAGTGCACTGGTATTATTGCCAATTGTCTGGGTCGGCTTTGAATATTGGCATTCGACTGGTGACCTGAGTTTCCCGTGGCTGTCTCTCTTTAACACACAAACCTATAACACGGCATTTATTCAATTTATCGAATACACAGGAAGCTATGGGTTGTCTTTTGTCATTGTGATTATTAATATTTTAATCTACTCTCTGTTTCGGCAACGCAAAATATTAGGACTTGCTACAACAGTCGCATTACACACCGTTGGAGGATGGAAACGCAGACGACTAATATTGGCATCAGCTCTTGTCGCGCTTATCGTACTGCCATATTGTTATGGGTTCTATCAGTTAGGTCAATCGTCAATAACACAAAACGCGACTCGCTCGCTTCGGATTGCTATCATTCAACCGAATATTAATCCTTGGGATAAATGGTCTTCCGGAACAAATCAGATTACCGATTCGATGTTTCGCAGCACCCGAACTGCTCTTGCGAATTTAACTGCTGGTGCCGATCTTGCGCTTTGGCCTGAAACAGCCATCACATATCCGATCACGCAACCATGGCGAAAAGAAGATCTGCGGAATATGTTTTCGTTTGTTTCTCAGATCGGTATGCCTGTTTTGACCGGCATACCTGATCGCGAAGAATATGTTCTCGGACGGGATACTATTCCTGCCGATGCGAAAAAAACAAATGACACATCGCTATTCTATCGCGATTGGAATTCGTCGATGTTGTTTTACTTTGATCGCTCCGGAAAACCCACGTACCAGCGGTATCATAAACAGATGCTTGTACCGTTCGGCGAGCACGTTCCGTTTGTTGATGAATTACCAATTCTTGGTGAGTGGTTCAAGTGGGGTGTCGGTCTTGGCAGTTGGAACCGTGGCGAAGGATACGAAGTATTCACGCTTCCATTCTACGGACAGCAACGTACACAACCTGATACAGCAAAGCTCTGCACGATGGTGTGCTATGAGTCAGTGTATCCATCATATCTCAGGAAGTTTGTCGCAAATGGTGCTGAGATCATTACGATCATTACCAATGACGGTTGGTATGGTAATAGCTCGGGACCGTATCAGCATAATAGATTTGCGGTGCTTCGTGCAGTCGAGAATCGCAGATGGGTAGCGCGTTGTGCCAACACAGGAATTTCATCAGTGATTGATGATAAAGGTCGTTTTGTGAATGAGACTGAAGTGTTCAAGAGTGCTTCGATTATTAAAGAGATACCGCTGATTACTTCGCAGACATTATACACACAATATGGCGATGTGATTGCTTTGCCGAGTTTTTGGTGTACGGCAATTTGTATTGTTGTACTTGTACTTATGCGCCTTCTTTCAACAAAGAAAAAAAACGATGCCGTTTGATCTGGATATTCTCTATTTCTTTAATCAGACCATTGCCTCGCCAACACTTGACACAATAATGATTGCGTTGACGAGTGTAAAAGTTTGGATGCCGGTGTATATTCTTATTGCATTGCTCCTAATTTATTACAAGCGTTGGATCGGTGTTCGATTAGTTGTGAGTACCATTGTGCTGGTCGGGCTAATCAATCTGATAACCAATGTTGCCATTAAACCGCTTGTTGCTCGGGATCGCCCTTGCGCTATTGATTTTTCAAGTGGCGAGCGCGCAGTACCGTGGGTTCGCTTAGCAGATGGAATGAGACTTGGATTTGGTTTCCCGTCTTCTCACGCAGTAAATAATGCTGCGGGTGTAGTTTTTTATATTGTATTATTTCGTCGGCGCAAGTCTTTGTATTGGTTGCTCGTACCTGCGGTGATAGTTTCATTGACAAGATTATATCTCGGATTACACTATCCTTCTGATGTTTTAGGTGGGATGGTATTTGGTGCAATATGCGGCTATGGCTGGGTATGGGTGCACCGAGTTTTTGAACAACGTCTCTTTCATACGAATACATCCGTTTGAGCAATGTTGTTGTAATTGGTGTAGCGTTTGTGAACGAATAGTTGGTTTTATAAGTTATACTGATGTTAATTTTTAAGGAGATATTTATGAAAAAAACGATTGCAATAGCATTAATATTTGCATTGACAGGTCTCTTCGCGACTTCGATTGATGCGAAAACAAAACCGGTTGCTAAGAGCTGGACCGGTGTTTTGATCGACAAAATGTGCTCAAAGAAGATGACCGGGGATATGGCAAAATGTTCTTCGCATACAAAAATGTGCGCAAGTGAAGAGATGTGCGCCAAGTCCGGTTATGGCGTGATGGTCGCAGGGAAATATTACAAATTCGACAAGAAAGGCGATCAGCTTGCAGCGGCATATCTCAAACAAACAACAAAAGATAAAGATATGCAGATCGAAGTAATGGGTACGATGAGTGGGAATACCATCAAAGTAACTGACCTCAAAGATAAAATGTAACTGTATTTTAAGAAAAAAAAGCAGGCATCATTACGATGCCTGCTTTTTTTATTTTAGAAAATGTTTTCGCGATCAAAAATTTGTTGTAATTTCTGTCGCATAGCCGGCTCCGGCAAAAGTATAGATTACTTTTTTAGTGATGCGATCAATTTTTAGTGATGCGATCAATAATATAAATCCCTGACGCCGGTGCGCCGCCGTTAACACCGTGGTTGTGTACACCTCCGTCAAGCTTCTCTGTGGTAAAATACGCCACTTTCCCGTCACGAGAGAATGCTACAGACCGTGGGTTTGTATTGATGCTGTCAATCGTTGCGGTAACGGTATTGGTCAATGTACTGATTACTTTGATCTGATCGGAACCCCAAGCCGCTACCCATAACTCGGAGCCATCGGGCGTAAGATGTGAGCCGTAGGGATTGAATAGTACCGGAATTCTCGCGATGATCGAATCGAG
>JANYDV010000073.1 GCA_025363505.1 Bacteroidota bacterium | reverse complement strand
GATCACCGGCACCAAGATATTTTCGCTCAGCGAAAAAATTTCGAATAGTGAGGTCTGCAGGGACAAGCGTATTGGTCGTAAATTTTACGAACACTTCGATGACATGCCCGACAATGCTTGATTTGGTCATTATTGAATTGTCGAAAGTGGTGATCGAGCTTGTGAACTTAGTGCGAGTGTGTCGGTAAGACCTTGCTCGAGTTTGAGCGCACCGAGCATGGCGATCATCGCTGCATTATCGGTTGAAAGCATTGGACGAGTGGTTAAGAATCTTCTTCCAGTTTTTGATGCTTCTTCTGAAAGTGCCGCACGTAAGGCGGTGTTTGCACTCACGCCGCCGACACAGACAATGTCACGAATGCTAAATTCTTTCGCTGCACGTATTGTCTTTGTCACCAGAACATCGACGACGGCTTGTTGAAACGATGCGGCAACATCATTAAGATGAGTAGTTATGACCTCTGGGTGATCGCGAAGATAATATAGTACAGAAGTCTTGATCCCACTAAAACTAAAATCGTAGCTTGTTTCGTAGATCATTGGTCTGGGGAAGCGCATAAAATTAGGGTTACCAGTTTTTGATATTCTATCAACAACCGGACCTGCCGGATAACCGAGACCAAGCATTTTTCCGACTTTATCAAATGCTTCTCCGGCAGCATCATCAAGTGTTTTGCCAATAACGGTATAAACTCCGACAGCTTTTACAATCACAAGCATTGTGTGCCCACCCGAAACAACTAACGCTAAAAAAGGTAATTCCGGCTTTTCGGCTTCAAGCAATGCACTAAAGATATGTGCTTCGATATGATGTACTCCTATCAGTGGGATGCCCAAAGAAAGAGCCAAACCTTTTGCGGTATTCACGCCGACCAGTAGTGCGCCCATTAAGCCGGGAGTATTAGTCGCGGCAACAGCGGTAAGTTCTTTAACCGAAACATTCGCTTGGGCAAGAGCTTCCTCGATCACGGGGATGATTGTTTTCAGATGAGCGCGAGAAGCAAGCTCAGGGATGACCCCACCGTATTTCGAATGAAAAAGTTGTGATGAAATAATGACCGAAGCCAGTTCTGAGCCGCGCAATACCGCCGCGCTTGTTTCATCGCACGAAGTTTCGATGCCGAGCACTATGCCCTCAGACGGCAGTGGTATCGTCGTGCCCATGCGCTTCTTTTTCTTTGAAATACTGAATAATTTTTTTTGTGGCACTTAAGCCGATCGAGCTAACGAGCTGGGGCTCAGAAGTATGACGTACGCCATCAACCGAACCAAATTCTTCGAGAAGTTTCATTGCTGTTTTCTTTCCAATGCCCGGGATCTCCATAAGCTCAGTCTGTATGGTTCGTTTTTCGCGCAACGTACGATGATAGGTAATCGCATACCGATGTGCTTCATCACGAAGCTGTTGTAATAATTTTAAACTACTCGATGTGCGCGGCAATAAGAGAGAATCACTACTGCCGACAACAAATACTTCTTCCAATCTTTTTGCGAGCCCGATAATCGGTATATGGGTAAGGTTTAATTCTTTCAATACTTCATACGCACTCGAAAGCTGACCTTTGCCACCATCAACAATAATAAGATCGGGCATCTCGCTGCGATCATTGAGAAGTTTGCTGTACCGTCTTGCCACTACTTCTCTCATTGCGGCAAAATCATCATTGCCTTCGACAGTGCGAAGTTTATATTTGCGATACAGATCTTTTTTCGGCTTGCCGTTTTCGAAATACACCATCGAACTGACATATTCGGTACCCTGCAAGTGCGAGTTATCGAAGCACTCGATATGTTTCGGAAGCTTATCAAGGCGAAGGTCGCGCTGTAATGCTTTGACGGCATGGGGTGTGAAATCCGATTGCTTGAGCTTCTGGATTTTTATTTCGCCAAGTAAAAATTTTGCATTCGAACCTGCCATCGCCACGAGCTTTGCTTTATCGCCGATCTTCGGAATGATCAACTTCGGTGGCTTCATGGCACCGATGTCTTCATCGTATGAAAGCTCGCGGGTACGCCTATTGAGCCATGCTTCGAGTGTATCGGTGTCTTCAAGATCGAACGGAAGAAATATCTCTTCCGGAATATAGTCGGTACTGGAATAATATCGTTCGAGCAACGCTTCAAGAACTTCTTGCTCAAGTTTACCGTCAGTGCCGGTAAAGAAAAATTGCTGCTTACCGATGAGCTTGCCATCGCGAACTTTGAAGACGATACCACACGCATCATCTTCTTCGATTGCCACAGCGAAGATATCACGATCTGTCGTTTCTTCGCTCAAGACCTTTTGTTTGTTCGAGTATTCAGCAAGAATGTTAATCTGATCACGAATTTTTGCGGCTTCTTCAAAGTGCATTGTCTCGGCAAGGCGGTGCATATCGTCGCGTAATTCTTTTTCGAGATCGCGAGTACGTCCGGCAAGAAACTGCTTCACTTTCTTGATCATCGCCGTATAAGATGCCTCGCTGACTAAACCTTCGCAAGGACCTTCGCAACGCTTAATGTGATACTCTAAGCAAACGCGGGCTTTCTTTTTTGCAATAAAATCATCATCGATTGCCAGATCACAGGTTCTCAGCGGAAAAATTTCGCGCAGAGTCATTAGTACAAAACGCAAAATACCTACATCGGTATATGGTCCGAAATATTTTGCACCGTCGTGACGCTTGCGACGCGTCGGGAATACTCGTGGATAGGGTTCGTTAGTAATGCAGACCCACGGGTATGTTTTGTCGTCGCGGAGATTGATATTATATCTCGGTTGGAATTTTTTGATTAATGTGTTCTCAAGGATCAGCGCCTCGACATCACTATCGGTGAGTAATAATTCGACATCAGCAATTTTTTCGACTAAAGCTCGGAGTTTGCCGTCCCCTGCACCGCGACGATAATTTTGGAAATAGGAGCGAACACGATTCTTGAGCACTTTTGCTTTGCCGACATAAATAACTTTACCGGCGGCATTCTTAAATTGATAAACACCCGGATGTTTTGGCAGGCTTTCGAGTTTCTCTTCGAGACCGATGTCATCGACGGTGACTGCAAGCCGGAACTGCTCGCCGGTTGCTGCTATTGCAAGCGCATCCTCTTCTTGTTCGAGTTCGTCGTCGAACCCCGGCGTTTCGTCGTCGCCATTATAGAGCGGTAGTGGAAGATAGTCACTCACCGGAAGTTATTTCTTTATCTCGCACAACTCGACAAGGACGCCACCGGTCGATTTGGGATGCAAGAATGCAATACTCATATTATGAGCGCCATCGCGTGGTGCTTCGTCAATCAAACGGATGCCTTTGGTTTTGAGGCGTTCAAGTTCTGCGGCAACATCATCAACTTCGAGTGCAATATGATGAATGCCTTCGCCACGTTTTTCGAGGAATGTGGCAATAGGTGAGTCGGGGCTGATCGGGGCTGTCAGCTCTATAATGCTGTCACCAATTTTGAATGAAGCGATTTGAACACCCTGATCCTCGACCACTTCATGATGAACCTCATCAGTGCCGAGTAAAATTGCAAAGAGTGCCTCTGATGCTGCCAAATCTTTGACGGCTATCCCGAGATGTGATATTTTTTTTGCCATGTTAGTGTGGTCTCGGCAGGACTCGAACCTGCGACATTCAGTTTAGGAAACTGACGTTCTATCCAACTGAACTACGAGACCGAACTCAAGTTTACAAAACAGCCCGTGGTAGTATCAGGTTCAACAGTCAGAAACCGTTTAAAAATAAAAAGGTCGGGCAAACCAGCTCGACCTTCTATTAATCCAATTTACTACTTATCCAACTAAAACCATTTCCCTACAATATCAAAGCCCATTACTACAAGAAGCAGTAGCATAATGAGCGAGAATACACCGAAAAGCGATGCATTTCGTACTAAATTTACCATCACAAAACCGTAGTCTTTTGCAGGTTTTGTACTGACATTTACCGGACCGGTTACTTCGCATTGGCACGCGAGACGGTACTTCGGATTGTCACGGATCAAATGGACTTTTTCCATCGCATTCGGAGGTGTGACGCCATCGGCAGGATCAACCGATACGCGGCAAGAAGTGCAAAGACCCAAGCCACGGCAATTCAGGACTGTCATCACACCACCATAGAGTGGGATATTATTGTCAAGACAGATCTGACGCAAATTTGCCCCTTTTTCGGCAACAACGATAATATCATCTTCTACAAATGTGACCGGAGCATAGCCTGCGGGGATATTGATCTGGCTCAGATCGGTAGGTGCCGAGCGATCACGACGGATCTTCTGATACTCTTGGTCGGTGTCAGTAGGCGAGTCTTTGAAAAATCCTTTGAATTCTTCGCTGACGTGATGACCACTGTCGTGATGGGAGCTATGCGTTGGTGCATCGGTAGGCAATGGCGTACCACCACGCGGACCGAAGAGCCAATGGGCAAAGCCCTTGACTTGCATTTCCTCATTATGACGCTCTAAACTCGATTTTCCGCTATGATCGTGTGACACAGCCGTTTCTCCTTCAATGATAATCTACAAATATACGAAAGGAAAGGGCAGGGTAGGTGACAGAGCCAACAAACTGCACTTGACGGTTGTGCCAGTGACATTATTACAATGAGGGTGGCATTGTTTCAAATAAAAACGATGACTCCTTTTATTCGAGTTTATCGTTGTGCACATCCCATATCACCTAATGCGATTCTGTTATAGATCGGTAAAGCGAATCATATATATTACACCCAATGGCAGAACAGAAACCTTCATCTCTTCATATCGAGTCTCGTCTGAGCGAAAAACGGTTATTCAAACCATCGAAAATATTTTCCGCAGCTGCACGAGTTGGCTCGGCGGCGGCATACGACAAGCTCTATAAAGCCAGTATTAAAGACCCGGAAGTTTTTTTTGCTAAACAAGCAGAAGAATTGTATTGGCACAAAAAGTGGCGGAAGGTGTTGGAGTGGAAAGCACCGATGGCGAAATGGTTTATCGGTGGGAAGCTCAATGCGAGTTATAATTGCCTCGACAGACATTTGGACGGATGGCGAAAAACAAAAGCCGCAATTATTTTCGAAGGTGAGTATGGCGATGAGCGCACCCTGACTTATCAGCAACTTCACCACGAAGTCTGCAAAGCCGCTAATATGCTGACTTCCCTTGGCATCACCATGGGTGACCGTGTCGCGATTTATATGGGTATGACCCCCGAGTTGGTTGTTGCGGTGCTTGCTTGTGCAAGAATCGGAGCAACACATTCGGTGATCTTTGGTGGATTTTCGTCGGAAGCTATTCGTGACCGTGTCAATGATGCCGAAGCAAAAGCGATCATCACCGCCGATGGGACGTTCCGTCGCGGGGCAGTGGTCGAATTAAAAAAGAATGTTGACGGTGCGCTTCGCATTACCGCTTCAGATACTTTGACCGGATGCCCAACGGTGGAAAATGTGATTGTCCTCAAACGAACTGGCATTGATGTCGAAATGGTCGAGGGGCGCGATCATTGGTGGTCTGAGTTGATGAAAGAAGCAAGCCATAATCATAAAGCACCCGCAATTGACAGCGAACATCCGTTGTATATACTTTATACTTCCGGCACAACCGGCAAGCCGAAAGGCATTGTTCATACAACCGGCGGATATTTACTTGGTGCACACCTAACGACAAAATATATTTTCGATCTTCGTGACGATGATATTTTTTGGTGCACTGCTGATGTCGGATGGGTGACTGGACATAGTTATGTAATCTATGGTCCGCTTTCGAACGGGGCGACAATAATGATGTACGAAGGCGCGCCAAACTTCCCGACATTCGATCGCTTTTGGGATATTATCGAGCGACGAAAAGTGTCAGTATTTTATACAGCACCGACAGCAATACGTGCGTTTATTCGAGCCGGCGACGATCACCCAAATAAGCATGATCTTTCTTCACTGAGATTGCTTGGCTCGGTCGGCGAACCGATCAATCCTGAGGCATGGATGTGGTATCATAAAATAATCGGCAAAGGCAAGTGCCCGATCGTTGATACATGGTGGCAAACCGAGACCGGAGCTATTATGATAGCACCATTTCCGGGGGCGACGCCAACAAAACCGGGAAGTGCAACAAAACCATTCTTCGGGATCGAGCCACAAGTAGTCAGTAAAGAAGGCAAGCCGGTCGGAGCAAATGACGGTGGGTATCTCATTGTAAAAAAACCTTGGCCTTGGATGCTTCGCGGCATCTATAAAGATCCTGAGAGATTTGAAAAACAGTATTTTACAGAATTCCCGGGTCTTTACTTTACCGGTGATGGAGCACGTCAGGACAAAGATGGATATTTTTGGATCATGGGTCGCGTTGATGATGTGATCAATGTCAGCGGACATCGTATCGGAACGATGGAAGTAGAAAGCGCGCTGGTCGGATTTTCGGGCGTTGCCGAAGCAGCCGTGGTCGGAAGACCTGACGACGTCAAAGGCTCTGCATTAGTGGCATTTGTGACGATGAAAAGTGGGGCTGAGTCATCAGATGAAATAAAATCGAAACTTCGGAATCACATTGCTTCTGAGATTGGGAGCTTTGCAAAACCGGATGACATACACTTTACGGATGCCCTTCCCAAAACTCGATCCGGCAAAATAATGCGCCGCCTGCTTCGCGAGCTGGCAACCACGGGCAATGTAAAGGGTGACACCACAACCCTCGAAGATTTTTCAGTGCTTGAAAAACTTCGCACCGTCGAGGATGAAGAATGATATGATTGATTCATTGGATAGATTATCAAGAAGTATTTCCGATGTGACCGAATATGCAAGGCGTGTCCCTGAGCATCTTTTGACGCTTAAGCCGGACGCTGTTGCTTTTAGCATCAAGGAAATTATTTATCACTTACTCGAAGTTGAGGAATTATGGCATCGGAGAATTCGTCAATTGCTCGGTGGTAATGATAACCAATTTCAACAGATCGACCCCGATGCTCTTGCACTTGAGCACGGTTATAACACGAAGCCATACGAACTTGGCATCCAACAATGGGAAGCCGCACGAGCAGAGACGATCAAGATGATTGATGCGATGACTGAGGACGAAAGAAATCTCGTGGGTGTTCATTCTCGCTACGGCGAAATGAACGTTCATCGTATCATAGCCATTATGACAAATCACGATCTGCAACATCTCGAACAAATGAAACGCACACATATTACCGTTCAAACAATTTTATGATCATCGCATTAATTATTGGGTTTATCACAGGCTGGCTGATCTCGATGCCTATTGGTCCGGTGAATGCAACCGCTATTTCGCGGACATTACAGTTTGGCTTTAAATTTGGAGCTACGGTCGGTGTCGGTGCGGCAATAATGGATTTTATCTATTGCGCGGGTGCTGCGCAGATACACGAATTTTTATCTCAGTCGCCTATAATCAATCTGGTGTTTCAATCAGTTGGTTTTTTGGTATTGCTCTGGCTTGGGGTAAAATTATTTAAGATTAAAGAAACACCTGCAGTAGAGATTGATAAAAAAACTCATTTAAAAGAAGAGAATGCCGAACACCGTCTCGAACGTCTTCATGTCAATCAATCAAGCCTCGTTGGTTCGTTTTTAATTGGCGTTGTGCTGTATGCTTCGAATGTTGCGGGTGTGCCGGAGTGGATTTTTATCAGCGGATTCTGGCGTGAGAACGGCGTACTCGGGAATGGTTTGGGATATAATCTTATGTTTGCAACCGGAGCCGGACTCGGAACCGCAGGATGGTTTTTTACACTGGTGAGATATTTTTCAAAACGTAAGTCAGCCTTCAAACCGCACACCATCTTTTTGATCAACCGATTCTCATCAATTGCAATGTTAGCATTTGGAGTTTATTTCGGATATCAGATCATCTTTGCTACGAAGTGGGCATTGGTGCATTTTTAATCAACAGGACTTTACCAGTTGGAAATAACGCCGAGCAAAAGATCGTCAGATAATTTATCCTGTGCACTTTTGAGAGCCGACTGCAGAGAAGCGAGCCCGCCGTTGATCGAGTAATCACTGGTTTGCTGAAAATTTCTTTCCCAAATTAGTTTTTGTTTTTTCTGGTCGCGGTAGGTTGCATCGACTGAGATCGTCACTCGTTTATTTGTTAGTTCTTCGCCGGCACGAACCGAAACCGGTAAATCACTGATACCCGTGATCGTTACTTCGAGCACGGCATCGGAGATAGCACGGTCACGAACTTGCAGAGAGCCATCGCGGGTGAACTTCTGAACGAGCTGATCGGTAAGTTGTTGCTTAATATCTGATTGTCCGAAACCTGAATTATCTTGAATAAGCGGAATACCGATTGTATGCAAGTGCGCAGGGATGCTCGCACCTGTAAAACTATAACAGCCTACCAGACCGAAGAGCGCATACGCAATGATGCAGCAAAAGATGAGTATGGACTTCATTTTGACTGTTGAAGTTTTCTATAAAGTGTTCGTTCGCTAATACCGAGGGCATTTGCAACGGCTGTGCGATCGCCTCCGAATGTTTGCATTGCTTCGGCGATCAAAGCTTGTTCACGTTGATCGAGATTAAACTCTTTCTCGCCTATCGAAATATTATTTATTGCCGAAGGCGGTAGTGCTCTTGTATCGGAGGTATTGTTTTTGGTAAAAAAAAGTTGTTCTTTGATTTCCGCGAGGTCGGCGCGTAGTTCGAGCAGTGCCCGATAGATGAGCGCAAGTTCGGTCGGGGGTTGTCCGCTTGACTGTAATTGGATGATCGGGTATTGATGTTGTGGATGCGTCGGCTCGGTATTCCATTGATAAGAATTATGGCTTTGTAATATAGCATCTACATCTGCCGAGCTGATTGTGCCGTATGATTTCAAATTATTCGGAGCAAATGACATGACCGCAAGTTGTTCGAGAGTGTTTCGCAGTTCGCGAATATTTCCTTGCCACTCGGCAAGTGTTAAGTGTTCGATTGCTTCAGTATCAAGATGTGGTTTGTATGGAAGCGAGTGACGAGCTACCAAGTCAGTGAGGATGGAATTAGCGAGCGTGGGTATGTCTTCGCGACGATTGCGAAGCGGGGGAAGCCGGAGCATTACCGCGCGCAATCGGTAAAACAAATCAGTCCGAAATCTGCCCGAGTGGACTTCAACCTCGAGATCGCGGTTGGTGGCAGCGATAATTCTTGCATCGGTCGTTCGTTCGGACGCTGACCCAACCCGAGTAAACTTTCCTGTTTCGAGCACTCGTAAAAGTTTTACTTGCGCCGACAGCGGCATCTCACCTATTTCATCGAGAAAGATCGTCCCGCCTTTTGCTGCTTCAAAAAAACCTTTTCGTTCTGCTGTTGCACCGGTGAATGAGCCTTTTTCGTGACCAAATAACTCACTTTCTATGAGTCCTTCCGGAATAGCTCCACAATTGACGGTAATGAATGGGCTGTTTACACGTGGGCTCCAATCATGGATTAATCGTGCAAAAACTTCTTTGCCGGTACCACTTTCGCCGGTAAGCAATACCGTTATAAGCGTCGGGGCAACCGCACGAACGACGCCGATAAGCTCGCGCATTTCATCGCTGGTAGCGATGACGTTTGATGGTAGAGATTGTAGTTGCTGGCTATTCACGATACATAAGAACTTCTTTTAAGCACTTTTGAGTTCAATTCTAATTGATTAACAGCTTATATGGTATTAAGGCGATTTAAATCTTTTTTATGATACTATGATCTATCGTTTTTTGAATTGTATCACGTTGTTTCTGACGCTCTTTGTAGCCGGTTCAACGGTTGCCCAAGACAAAGGTTACGATGTCAAGAGCTACAACCTCCGCCTCACAATAGACAAGCAAAAAAATTATCTCGAAGGAAACGTAGCAATGCACATTGTTACCACTTCTGAGATTGATACCGTGCTGCAACACCTGAAAGCATTAACGATTGATAGTGTATTCGTCAATGGAGTGAAGGCTTCTTATCAGATTACGGATGTAACTTCAGGAGCTTATAAGGTGCTGGGTTTTGCAAAATTATACTCCGGTATTGATGCGACAGTCAAAACATATTATCACGGCAACCCAACTAACGAAGGCGGCGCAAACCCGTGGGGTGGTATTACCAATAACGGCAAAATGATGTTTGCAATGGGCGTCGGTTTCGCGGCTCCGTATGTTTCGTGTACTCGCCATTGGATGCCTTGTTATGATCTGCCCGATGATAAGGCAGATAGCATCACGATGACCTTCATAACTTCTGATAGTGATGTAGTTGCCTCGAATGGCATCCGGACATCCGATATTGTTCAAGCAAAGATTCGTACTACAACGTGGAAAGTAATTCATCCCATTGCAAGTTATCTCTTAACGTTCGCCGTCGGTCCGTTTGTTGAACAATCAATAACAACTCCATCGAGCATTCTGATTGGTGGCTTTTCATATGCAAGTGATTCTGTAAAACTTTCGAAAGTGCTTTATAGAAGAATCATTCAAGCGGTGACATTTTATGATTCTCTTTACGGAAAATACCCGTTCGAAAAAGTTGGATATGTCGTTGCCCCAATTGGTTCGATGGAACATCAGACGATGATCACACTCATCGACCAAGCTATTGATACTAATTCGACAACCCCCGAACATGAATTGGCACATATGTGGTGGGGCGATTGGGTCACGTGTAAAGATTTTAACGACCCATGGCTCAATGAAGGTTTTGCAACATACTCCGAATCACTTATCCTTGAACGCTTCACAAGCAAAGTAGCATATTGGACAAAACAAAAATCGAATATCTCTGGGGCGATAAATTCAGGCTCGAAAATTCCGATGTATGGCTCGCCTTATCTGACATCGCCGCGAAATAATTATCCGTATGCAGTTATCTATCAAAAAGGTGCGGCAGTACTCGGAATGCTGAGATATATTCTTGGTGATTCACTCTTTTTTTATGCACTGCGCCACTATGGCACGACGCATTCGTACTCGACAGCAACAAGCTACCAGATGCAAGATGATTTTGAGCACTTTACGGGGCAAGATCTGCA
>JANYDV010000055.1 GCA_025363505.1 Bacteroidota bacterium | reverse complement strand
CATCACCGGTTGGGCAACCGCTTCGTCGTCACGGAGATTCTGATTGCGCAAGCGCTCGACCATATCATCTTCGCTTGGTGCTTCGCGTCGTGGTGCTTGCTCGGTTGTGGTGCTTCGTGATGTTGGCGCAGGATGATGTTCGTGTTTTACTTCATCAACAGCTTTGACGTGCACAAAATCGGTACGATTGAGGTACTCGTATCCCAAAGCACGGAAGACGTAATCCAAAATCGAAGTCGCGTTCTTGATCGCCTCGTGTCCTTGTACCGACCCTGCAGGCTCGAAACGCGTGAAGGTGAAGGTATCGACCAATTCATCGAGCGGAACACCATATTGCAACGCTTTTGATGCAAGCACGGCGAAGCAATTGAGCAAGCCCTTGAAGCTGGCGCCTTCTTTATACATATCAATAAAAATTTCGCCGAGAGTACCGTCTTCGTACTCGCCGGTACGAACATAGACTTTGTGCCCACCGACGACCGCCTCGCGCAACCAACCACGACGACGCGCCGGAAGGCGGTGGCGCTGTGCTTGTAGCGCGCCTGTCTCTTCGACCTGAGCGTGGATTAATTGATGCAACTCGGCAGCACCAACAGTGTCGGCGACGATATCTTCGACATCAGCCAAGAGTACTTCATCAATAAGATCGCCATCGTTGGACATCGTGTTCAATGGCTGAGAAAGTTTTGAGCCATCGCGATAGAGTGCATTCGCTTTGATCATCAAACGCCAAGACTCGGTATATGCCGAGCTGACGTCTTCGATCGTTGCCTCGTTCGGCATATTGATGGTCTTCGAGATCGCACCGGAAATAAACGGCTGTGCCGCCGCCATCATACGGATGTGGGCGCCATACGGAATAAAGCGCTCGCCATACTTGCCGCATTTGTTTGCGCAATCAAAGACCGGAAGATGTTCGTCGTTGAGATACGGTGCACCTTCGATGGTCATTGTGCCACAAATATAATCATTGGCACTGCTGATCTCTTCACGAGTAAAACCAAGCGATGCGAGCATATCAAAATTCGGGTCGTTCATCTGCGCATCGTTAAACCCGAGTTTCTTGCAGAAGTCATCACCAAGCGACCATTTGTTAAATGCAAAGCGAAGATCGAATACGTTATCGCACTGCTTCTCAATCTCGTCGATCTTTTCATCGGTAAAGCCTTTCATCTTGAGGCTTGAACGATTGACCGCCGGACATCCGACAAGTGTGCCGTGTCCTTTGCAATATTTTTCGATCTCTTCGATCTGCTTTTCGCTATAGCCCAAACGGCGCAACGCTTTTTGTACCGATTGATTAACAATCTTGAAATATCCGCCACCGGCAAGTTTTTTAAACTTGACAATAGCAAAATCAGGCTCGATGCCGGTGGTGTCGCAATCCATTACCAAACCGATAGTGCCGGTTGGTGCGATCACGGTTACTTGAGCATTACGGAAACCATGTTTTTCGCCAAGTTCATACGCACGATCCCACGCTTCACGAGCTGCTTTGAGAAGCGGCTCAGGGCAAAGCTCGGCATTGATGCCGACAGGTTTGATCGTCAGTCCTTCGTAGCGATCATGAGCTGCGTTGTAAGAAGCTAATTTATGATTGCGAATGACGCGGAGCATTGCTTCGCTATTTGCTTCGTAACGTGGAAATGCACCGAGATCGCGAGCCAGTTCTGCGCTTGTTGCATACGACTCGCCACACATAATAGCCGTAAGTGCACCGGTCAAAGCAAGAGCTTGCGGCGAATCATACGGAATGCCCTGTACCATAAGAATAGTACCAAGATTGGCATAGCCCAGACCGAGTGTACGATAATCATAGGATTTCTGTGCAATCTCGTGTGATGGAAATTGTGCCATCAGAACCGAAATCTCCAGTGTGATCGTCCAGATGCGAACTGCGTGCTTGTATCCTTCGATATCAAAGTCGCCGTTCTCTTCATCACAGAAATGCGCAAGGTTGATCGATGCCAGATTGCACGCGGTATCATCAAGGAACATATATTCCGAACACGGGTTGCTCGCATTGATCCGTCCATCGGTGGGGCACGTGTGCCACTCATTGATGGTAGTGTCGAACTGCATTCCGGGATCGGCACTTGCCCAAGCCGAGAGCGTAATGTCATCCCAAAGTTTGCGCGCACGAAGTGTTTTACACGGCTTGCCATTAGTACGCCATTTCAATTCCCACTCTTCGTCGTTATTGACGGCGTTCATGTAGTCATTGGTCACACGAACAGAGTTGTTCGAGTTCTGACCCGAAACAGTCTGGTAGGCTTCGCCTTCGTAATGGGTATCGAATGTTTTGAAGTCGATGTGATCATAGCCCATTTCGACCATTCGCAAGCATCGCACGATCAAGTTCATCGGCACCCCACGAGCGAGGGCTTTCTTGATGGCAATATCGAGATCACGGTTGGTATGCCGATCGACGCCGCTTTCGACGGCGATTTTCATAATCGTATTCAAAAACAGATCGCAAATCTTCGAGCCGGCAACTAATGCCGCAACTTTCTGCTCTTCGTTTGCTTTCCAAGAAACAAATTCTTCGATGTCGGGGTGATCGACATTCAAAATAACCATCTTCGCCGCACGACGAGTTGTGCCGCCGGATTTGACTGCCGCAGCAGCAGTATCATAAATTTTAAGGAAGCTCATCAAGCCGCTGGAGTGTCCGCCGCCCGAAAGCTTTTCACCCGAAGAACGAAGCGAGCTGAAATTGGAGCCTGTACCAGAGCCGTATTTGAAAATACGTGCTTCGCGAGTCATCAGATCGAAGATACCGCCTTCATTGACAAGATCATCTTTGACCGATTGAATAAAACAAGCATGCGGCTGTGGATGTGTATAGGCATCGGTCGAGCGTTTAAGCTCGCCTGACTTTGGATCGACATACCAATGTCCTTGTGCAGGTCCGGTAATGCCATACGCCCAAGCCAAACCAGTATTGAACCACTGTGGCGAATTTGGTGCACCCATCTGACGCATGATCGTATAGAGCATTTCGTCGTAGTAGCTCTGAGCGTCTTCTTTGGTATCGAAATAGCCATACTTTTCGCCCCAATAGCGCCAGCAACCGGCAAGGCGATGTGCAACTTGTTTGATCGAACGTTCCGGTCCGAGTACGGGCTTGCCGTCTTCGCCGATGAGCAAATTACCACTGCTGTCTCGTTGAGGAACACCCGCCTTACGGAAATATTTTTGGGCAAGAATATCTGTTGCCACCTGCGACCACTTGCTTGGTACTTCGATGTCGTTCATCTCGAAGATGGGCTTGCCATCAGGGTTGCGAAGTACGCTCGAACGCATCGTATATTCAAACTGCTCGAATGGGCTGATGCCTTTCTTGGTAAAGCGACGGGTTACCTTCATACGTTTCGTATGCTCCTAATTAAATGATACAAAAACAAATTATTTCTATGGTGTCTCGTTCTTGGTCTCGGTGAACAGAGGGGGCAACACTCAGCATACACCGAACGAAGCGCTTACCGTTTCAAAAAAAATGTTGTGTCAGCTTGATCTTACTATATACCGCTCAATACCGCTCACAGTGTGCTACGAATGCAGAGAGATGTAATAATATTCCTCTTAAACTTTTTGGTTTCTTCCTAATCAAGCTCACAACCCTTTTCTGATCAAAATACTCCATTACAAAAAATGGAGCAAGTTGTTAATGCAAATTTAGCAAATAAAATTTTAAATTGTAAGCGTTATTGACCTGTATTTATACACATTCTTTTGAACACCCTCCCGGAGTTATCAACACCGCAACCGAAGCCTCCTATAACTTACTGTTTTTGAACCAGAAACATCAATATTAGCTTACGATTACTTAACGATCAATTACAAATGTAAACGACTGATCGGAGGTAGTCGTCGAAGAAATTACACGCATTCGACAAAAATATGTTCCTGCAACTAATTTCGAACAATCCTGAGAAAGATCAAGCGTACGAACACCGATCGTACCATTGACTACCGAAGCAACTTCCCTGCCTAATATATCATAGATCTCTATCACCAACACATCAGAATGCAGCTGAAATGTTGCGCTGAGATCCACATGAATCTGTACGTTGTTTTGGTGCAAAGGATTAGGTGAAATCGTGAGTCTGCTGTCCGGAATTAAGGGACTATCAAGAATGACCGATGTCTGGGTGTCGTTGGGCAATCGATGGAATGCCGTTGTCGGGCGAAGAATAATATTATCCGCATCGAGTAGGAATTCACGTCCACGTGGATCAGCACCTACACAATAATAGGAGAGACGATGTTCTCCTTTGCTGAGATAATGTATCCCCCCGTCTAATTCTTTCGATCGAAATGGTAAACTATATCCGGTATCAAAAAAACCGTTAAACGTCATCATCTTTTCACCATCGAGCGAAATATCATAAATACCATAGCGCAATCCGATTGTATTATAAAGACTCACATGAAATGTATCTGCCACCGGAACAATGAAAGCCAGCTCCAAACGCTTCATCGGCTCCCAAGGATAAAATAATCGGGCATATTGGTTGCTCCAATTGTCGTGCGGACTATAGCCTAAATAATGGAATTCCGTATAGGCTTCTGAAATGACTATCGGAAGATTTTCACATTCATAATTTATTGTTCGGGTCATCACAAACTCTGTATCGGATCGGGCGATAGATCCATGGTCTCCCTTTGCAGTAATTCTGTGGATGCCTTCGCTCACCGACGGTAGGCGTATCGGAAACATCCATTGGTAATTCGTCCCAACAGTTCTATCAGCAGAGAGGTAAAATGGTTCCGTAGTATCAACAAAAACAGATACTTTTTCACCGGGCTTAAATCCGGTTCCAAAGAGCATCACGGAGTCTTTATATCGAAACAAATGAGGGAGTGAATCATACATCAATCGAACAGTCGGTTTTTCTAAAACGAGTATCGGTTCCGGGCGTTCATATCCATTAATTATCAATCTATGCAAACCGAAGCGGACAGATGAGGGGATAGAAATATCTATGGAAAAATGTCCCGAAGCATCTGCATTTGAAGAAAATAGTAATTGACTGTCAAGCATTGCAACAATCTTCTCATGAGCCAAGTAACCGGAACCACCGACGTTCCAGATTTCTGAAAGATGGATAGTATCGCGATCAACCCAGAAAGGGGTCCAACGTCTATAGAATAGACTCACCGTTCGGTAACGCGCTTGAAACTCGTTCCTGGAGCCATGCTCTAACTCAAAATTAAATGATTTTTGAAAATCATACGCATCTAAAATATGAAATCTATATAAACTGGAATAAAATCTTGTACAGCCCGCAAATGGAAGCGAAAATATTGTATCGGAAAAGAACCATCCACCGGTAAGATAATCTTCTAAGCCTGTATAGTGGATACGATTGTTACTATTAGAATCAATATCTATATACGGATCACCCTCAAGGTAATATGGCACTGGGTTTTCGGGCAATGCAATGTGAGTACCTATAAATTTTCCACGACCTAACAGCGAGCCAACATGGTGATAAACATGCCAACGTGTAAGGGGGGTCTCATTAAATTGTGCTTCAAAATATCCTTGATTATATCGGTCTATTGGTTCAGGCGAATATTGGATTTCTGATATGAAGGAAATGGGAGAGTTCGAAGTATTTACTAATTCTATTGTAGCGTTTTGTAAGAACGGCATCGGAAAATTACAAACCATACTGCCTGATTCAGTTGTGTGCATTTGAAATGCCCGCATATTTCTGAATCCGGCGCCGCAGCCAAAGAAATCCATTAGCGGCACATTCACACTCGGATAAGGCGACCCATCCCAATACATTCTTAACCATAATGCGGGCAGAATAGCCGATTGATTTGAATCAAGATAAATATGAATTGATTGGATCATTCCGGGACCCGCAACATTTGCTATCTTCACCGAAGTCGAAGGTGCTATTTCATTTTTGGGTACATTAAGAGCAACAGCGTTTGATAAATCCCAATATGCGCCTGCGTTATGAAATGCTTCCTCGGCAGATGCTTGGTGTTGTTTGTATGTGTCACTGGGGTTGAGGCGAAAAGATTCAACAGCATTGCTATCAAGAATCGGTCTATATTCTACTGCCCAAAATAAACAACAGATGGAAGATTCAGAATAATACTGCACCAAATAATTTTTTTTGAAACAGATCTGTACGTCACAATTCAGCCCACCAGATGCTAACGAATCGAAAGGTGCGTGAAGTGCACCTCGAGTCTTTTTGAAGAGTGAATAGAGGTTCGATGTGATAATTAATGAATCATCAACCCAAATACGAACGCTAATCAGTGAGTCAGCCGGCAGTTCATAATACATCAACCATAAATGAGTTATTACTCCCGACCCCGTACCCTTCGCAAGCAAAAAACCACCGTCAATGGGATTGCGCTCAGTGTTGAATCCTACTCCCGAAAAAATCCTTACCGGTAATGTATCGGGTCCGTCGAGGCGACAGATGGCTCGTGGGTCGGAGACGCGGGCATAGGGGTCGAATACTTGTGAATGAGCGTTCGATACTAAGAGAAACAAGAACACAAATACCGCGACATAACTCTTATGACTCATAAGTTAGGACTATAACAAGTTAATATGATGTACTTCGATTAGAACGTTAGAAAACCTTCAAGATGACGAATATATTCCAATAAGAACTTCCCCCAATAGATCAAGAATGAGTACCCTATTCTACCGAGTAACCGTCATGGAGTGTCTTTAACAGTGGTGGTGTTTGCATTCTTGTATTTATTCCATCAACCTACTGTCGAACATTACAATGCAAGAGATCTATCAAGACGAGTTTTGGAAGAATTTAAAAAAATGGTCGGAAAGCATTTCTCCGTGCACAATTCTTGAAATTGGCGGTGGCACCGGCGATGGTAGCACGACTGCTTTTTTTGATGCTATAACAATGGGATCAACCGTTTATAGTGTCGAAGCTCGATTAGAACGTTTTGAAGAACTATCAAAAAAACCGGTCAAAGCTCTGTTCGGGTGTTCGGTCTCGGCTGATGATTATCTGTCGAAAAATGCAGTAAAAGATTTTTACAAACTCCAACCCACAAAACTCAACGATACAAAACTGAAAGTGGTACTGGGCTGGCTTGAGGAAGAGCTTACGGTTGTTACCAAAATCCCCAATAATGTCGTTGCCGGCATTCAGGCAGAATTTGTCTTTATTGATGGTTCACCTTTTACCGGTGAAAAAGAATTTGCTCAGACGGTGACCATTAATCCAAAAGTGAAGATTGTCGCCTTAGATGATATTGATGACATTAAAAACTACCGCAATTATTTCGTGCTTAAGAATTCTCCCCAGTGGGAGCTATTGTGGGAAGATTGGAATCTCCGCAACGGCGCAGCGATATTTAGAAAAAAATAATAACCGTTAATCGGAAAATTCTTTTACATACTTCTCCCAATCAACCAACGGCGTCATCACCCCGTCGTGCATATGGGTCGAGACACCGGGAATCGGTGAAAGACAAAGAGCTTTGCGCCAAAAGAAAAATCCGCCAAAAAGAGCACGACTTAAATATCCATCGTTTGCTCCTGCGCATGACATAAAGAGTATTTTCGAATATTTCCTGAGCGAAGAACCTCGCAGCAAGAACGTAAATGTCGTGTTGGTGATCTGACGCCAATGGCAGTAGCGCGAAACAAAAATCATTGAGAAACGCAAATATTTTGGAAGGTAGCGGTCAGGATAATCAGGCGTGTGAATAATAATCGGTGTCTTGTCGAGTCGTCGTTTCCAAAATCTGAGCCGACGCGCGAGTGCTTTTTTACTGATGTATTGATCTCTGTTAACAATAAGATCATTTATCCAGCTAAATGCTTCATGAGTATGTAAGTAATCATCTTCGACAAAATAGACCCAGTCATTTTCAGGTAAAATCATCGCTATCTCAATACACTTTCTTAACGATTGATCATTGCCGAACTCACCTTGCACAAGAGTCACTTGATAGTTGGTAAAAAACTCGATTAACTCTTCGGATAATCTATCGCCAACGATAGTGATCGTATATGACATCCCCTCAAGCGAACGGATCAAGCTCTTAAAACAAATTTTTATTAACGACCGCTTATCAAGCCCAAACGGTCTTGGCGTGTTGTGCAAAGACTGTATGACATCGCAGGTACGAAAAATGATATGATAAGTAGGGTTCACGTTTACGATCATTAGGAATGTATGGGATATTTCTCGGTAAAAGAATCAGGGGTAAAATAGGGTTCCGTAGGATTCAGTTGATTCCCCGATAGCACCGTTTCATAATAGGAAATATATTTATCGGTCATTTGCTTCGACGTGAAATTTCCCATCACATATTCATGGCAAAATTTCCGACTAAATTGCGAATGATCTTTTGCCGCAGCGACAAGTTCTTGCATTGAAGTGGAAAGAACGCCAACCTCTTTTGAAATAATCTCCGGAAGCGAGCCGTAAGGCGTAGCGATAACAGGACAGCCATGATAAAGCGATTCGATTAGCGCTAATCCGAATGGTTCGTCCCAAGTGATCGGAAACAACAATGCACTTGTTGTGCGAAGAATACTATTTTTTTCTTCACCTCCGATTAAGCCGTAATACTTTATACGTCTGTTCAAGTTGAATTTTGAACCACCAATAATTGCCAGTTTTTGTTTTGATTTATTTGCGATATGAATCGCACCCTTTATATTTTTTTCAACACGATCAATCGCTGCTAAAAATAATAAGTGCGAACGTGATGAAGACGGTTCAAATTTCCCGTATTCGTCAGGGTCAAGACCATTATATACGAACGAAGTGCTGTGATGAAGTTCGGCGTGCCGTTTCGATACAAAGACGGTATTCTGGTCGAAGGTACCGCCTTTCGGCTCATAGCCGTGCATCGTCACAATATATGGTGTTGCAAGTGTTTCTCGAACAGGAAAATTTGAATGCACGATATCAATGTCTTCCGGAATTTGCTGTGAGAGTGGCAATAGCGAGTCATAAATCTTAATTTGAGCGAAGGGACAAGACGAACCTTGCGGCACCAGATACGTCACTTTGTGCCCACGCCGTGACAACTCTTTGCCAAGCCACCAAATAACTCGTTCGGTACCACCATATTTCAATGCAGGTATCGGAAGATTATTTGCGATAAGAATGTGCATTTAAATTATATTGATGATGACACTGTGTGATCAAGCAATAACACGATCTCTGAATACACACTCCAAACACTGATTGAAGAAATAGGCTCCCATCGTTTTGGGTACAAAATAGTTGCCTCTACACCATACGGATGCCACTCATCGTGTGCAGGATAAAGTCCCACGATCTTCTTCCCTAATGCCGCAGCGATATGAACAACCGAGGTATCGGGTGATACCACAACCGAAGCGTATTTAATAACTGCCGCAAGTTCATGAAGAGAATTTGTTTCGATGATAGCAATATTTGTAATGTTCCTAACACGTTCTTCTATGGTATAGTATTGCCGAAATTCCGGCGAAGCGGTAACAATAATAAGAGTGTCGTTTGATCCTTGTTGTAATGTTTTTGCCAACAACTCAACATTATCAATTCCCCATTCTCGATATTCAATTTTTGCTTCGAGGTTGAGTAAAATGTATCTTGAAAACCCGTGCGGCTGTAGTAGTTGATCTATCTTTTTTTTGATTGTTGAATCTGCATCTTGCTGTAGAAGAAAATGAGGCAGTCTCTCTTGCGGTGTAAACTTCAACGAAAATACTTTTTCAACAAGTTCACAATACTGCTGGACCATCGGCACACATTCCCATTCGGGCGGACGCTCAAAACAGAATGAATATATCCGCGAATATCTTTTCGACCGTGAACTATGTCGTGTTGCGGTAACGCCCTTGTTGGCGATAAATCTACTGACAAAAGCAAATCGCGTAGGCTTGTAATATCCCGCCGTTGCCAAAACGACATCCCAACCATCACGCCGGGCACGTCGCATTTCTTTGAATATACTCCAAATCCCTCCAGAATACAAATCATACTTTTTATCAATTTTTTCTTCGCTTAGTACCTCTTGATTTCGACTACTGATTGCTATGCCAATGCGAAGTTCGGGTTTTCTTTTTAAGAGTGTACTCCAAAGAGCTGAGCTTAGGACCAGATCGCCAATGGGGTCGTGCGCTATTAATAAAATACTATTAGTGGTCGTTAGTGACGGAACATCCGGATTTCGGAATCGTTGATAGAGGATCCCCATTACAAAGATCGAGAGTCGGCGGAAAAAATTTGTTGACTTTCGGCGTAATCTATTCGCTCCTTGAACCGATGGCATTGAGTGTCCATCGGCGATAGAACGCCGTTTGAGCCAATTATTAATCTTTGATTCGCTGATCTTCACAATAGAGGGTAGTAAGAAATACCTACTGAGCAAAAATTATACTAAACCAACACTTGTTGAACAGTAATCATAAAAATACGAAAAAATACAGCAATGTCCAGCAACCGTGAGCTTGTCGGAGTTATTCTCGCCGGTGGATCGGGGTCGAGACTCCATCCCTGCACCAAAGTGACGAACAAACATCTACTGCCAATCGGTGATATGCCGATGATTTTTTATCCGATTAAGAAATTAGTCGGAGCGGGCATTACTGATATTATGATCGTCACTGGCACCGAACACATGGGAGATTTTATTTCGTTGCTCGGCTCGGGAAAAGACTTCGGCTGTCGGTTGACCTATCGTGTCCAAGACGAAGCCGGTGGTATTGCCCAAGCACTTGCGCTGTGCGAACGATTTGTAAACGGCGATCCGATGTGCGTTATTCTCGGAGATAATATTTTCCAGGAAAGTATATCCTCTATGACGACCACGTTTATGGATGATCTTCAAAACGCGTATATTTTGCTCAAAGAAGTCCCCGATGCCGAGCGCTTTGGTGTCGCAGAACTTGCCAATGGCGTCATTACAAATATCATCGAAAAGCCGTCGACTTCGCCATCAAATTATGCTGTGACCGGTATATATTGCTATCCCCCGGATGTTTTTGACATCATTCGTAATTGCCGCCCTTCGTCTCGCGGCGAACTCGAAATTACCGATGTGAATAATGCGTTCATCAAAGCGGGTCGTTTGCGATATACTTCCCTCAACGAATATTGGAGTGATGCCGGTACATTCCCCTCTCTTGCTAAAGCGAATGAACTGGTACGAACACAACCGGTAGAATTTTAACGCGTATGAATCTTCTCATCACCGGCGGTGCCGGGTTTATTGGTTCAAACCTTGTAAGGCTTGCCCTTGAGCGTGGTCATCGGGTCGTGACGCTTGACGCACTGACCTATGCCGGTTCGCGCGAAAATCTTGCAGATCTTGATGCAAATCCGAATCATATTTTTATTAAAGGTGACATTCGCGATTATAGCACCGTAGAGCAAACAATCACGACCGGATTTAATGGCGATGTATTCGATGCCGTGATAAACTCTGCTGCAGAAACTCACGTTGATCGCTCAATTTTGAACGCAACACTGTTTGCTGATACCAATGTTGTGGGCACGGCAACACTACTTGACTCGGCTCGTAGACATTCGATAAAAAAATTCATTCAGATTTCTACCGATGAAGTCTATGGCAGTATTACCGGGAGTGGGAAATTTACGCGTCAGTCACCCTATAATCCTTCAAGCCCCTATTCTTCCTCGAAGACGGGGGCGGATTTATTTGCGCTGAGTTTTTATCATACCTATCAGTATGACGTTTGCATTACTCGTTGCACCAATAACTACGGACAGTTTCAATTTCCGGAAAAATTTATCCCGACAATCATTACCAATGCGCTACTTGGTAAGAAAATCCCTCTCTATGGTGACGGTCTGAATATCCGTGATTGGATCTATGTCGGCGATCACTGCGACGGTATCCTCTCAGTGCTCGAAGCCGGACAAGCCGGAAGCATTTATCATTTTGGTGGATCGAATGAGCTGACGAATATTGATCTTTGTTCGAAGATTCTTCAAATACTTGCACAAGAACTGAGCATCGATGAATCACAACTCCGTTCGCTCATGACTTTCGTCGAAGACCGCCCCGGACACGATCGCCGTTATGCGCTCGATTGGACCGACTCAGAACGAGAACTCGGTTGGAAACCAAAAACACGTTGGGACAGCGGTTTAGTCGATACCGTGCGCTGGTATCTCAAAAATCGCGCATGGTGGGAGCCAAAACTAAAATAAATTTGATGAATATTATTATTGTTGGCAACGGACAGGTAGGCTCGGCACTCGCGGCGGCTCTCGGAGAGCACAGCATTACTCATTGGAAAAATGATCTGGATTTGCTTACTGTTGAAGAGTTAAAAAAAGTAATGCCTGATGCGGTGATTAACGCCGCAGGAAAAACTGATCTGAAATGGTGCGAAGAAAATGCGCGCGAAGCATTTCGTTCGAATGTCGAAGCACCGGTAAAACTCTATCAGCGCATATTATCGCTTGGCACCCCGATTCGTTTTTTACATTGCTCAAGCGGATGTATTTGGGATGGACCGTATGATGAGCATGGAATGCCATTCACGCCAACACATCCCGCTCGTCCTGCCGCATACTACTCTTGGACTAAAGCGGCGTGCGATCTATTACTCTTGAATGAAAACCCCTCGATGGCAGCGATCTTGCGTCCTAGACAAGTGTATTCCGCCAGCCCAACACCGCGCAACACCCTCACCAAAATTCGTACCTACCCGAAGCTGATCCAAACACCAAACTCAATGTCCAGTCTTGATATTATTATCAAGACTATTCGTCATTGTCTTCATTCACCAAGTGATTGGAATGGCATCTGGAATATTTATGATGTCGGAGTGACAACGCCATTTCATATCGGCGAGCTGTTAGCGCGAGCCGGTCTTCGATCAATGCCTCAGGCATTTACGAAATCTGAGTTAGACAGCTTTCACAAACCAAAACGAGTTGATACCGTGCTCTATGATGAGCGTTTTGAACGTTTGATCAAACCAGAACCATTGGAAGAAGTGCTCGTCAGAACAATCGACAGATACAGCGCAGCACTAAAATAATATTAGTGTTTTACGATTTCGGACATCATCGAAATTTCTTCAGGGCTCAAGAAATCACGATCGAGGTTTCGTTTATGTAAGAATGTATAAAGACTATGCTTCAACTGCGGTAATGATTGTGCTTCGGTCAGTACTCGTTTGGTCAGTTGCTGAGCTTCGCGATAAGAAATTTTGCTGATAAGCGACGAAACACGCTCTACTTTATTCGGAGCAACAGAAATTTCGTCGATCCCCATTCCAATAATAAACGGCAATGCTATTGTCTTCCCGCCCATTTCACCGCAAAGCGATACCGGCTTTTTGCGGATATGTGCCGACCGTACCGTCATAGAGATCAATCGGAGCACCGCAGGATGAAGCTCATCAAATAAATGTCCGATGAATTCATTCCCTCGATCCACTGCCAACGTATATTGCGTGAGATCATTACTGCCGATCGAAAGGAAATCGCACTTCGCTGCGAACGCCGCGGAGTGAAGCGCTGCTGCGGGCACTTCGATCATTACTCCAAATTTAATGTTGTCGTCAAACGCTTCCCCATTCGATCGAAGCGATGATTTGGCATTTTCAAGATGAACCAAGGTTCGATCAAGCTCATCGATCGTCGTCACCATCGGGAACATCAGCTTCACATTCTTCAGAACTGAGGCGCGAAGCACTGCACGGAGTTGTGTTTCGAGCACTTCCGGTTGATCGAGGAGATTACGAATGCCGCGCCATCCGAGAAATGGGTTTTTTTCTTTGAAACCGCCGCCGATCAACTTATCGCCACCAATATCAAACGTGCGGATCGTGATCGGTGCGGGCGAAAATCGTTGTGCAAGATCGGTATAAATTCTACTCTGCTCCTGCTCACCTGGGATTTCGTCGTTCGCCGAAAGAAAATGTTCTGTTCTGAGTAAGCCCAAGCCACGCACAGCTTTATTTTTTATTTTACTGATGCGTTCAGCTTCCTCAATAGCTGCATCGCTAATGAGCTCCATATTCATATTGACGACAATTTTTCTACCGTCAAGTGTCTTTGGCGGAAAAGACTGCGACTTGTTCCGAATGTGTTTTTGTGGAGTTCGCTGGGCAATTTTTATTCTATAGTGTTCGAGTGTCTCTTTGTCGGGTGTGACAAACAACTCACCGCTATATCCATCGACAATAAGAATATCGCCTGTCTCGATATGTGCTGCCGCA
>JANYDV010000035.1 GCA_025363505.1 Bacteroidota bacterium | reverse complement strand
CTGAATGTAAAAAACAAGGGAAGCCGTATGGGTTGCGTTTCCAACAAGTCGAAGGTGGTTTTACACTCACTGGCAGAACAATACCAAATTCGTTTAACGTGCTTCCCATTCTCGTTTATCGTGTCTATGCAGATGGCAGACCCGACGAGCTTGTTCGCGGGGTTGACCTTATTGGTACACCACTTGCAACCTTCGAGCGCATAATGATGGCTTCAAATAAGACCGAAACATTCAACGGTGTTTGCGGTGCCGAGTCCGGCTGGGTTCCGGTCAGTGCTTCCTCGCCAAGTTTATTAGTACGCGAGATCGAAGTCCAAAAGAAAGATAAATCGCAGGAGCGCCTACCGATCCTCGAAGCACCTGATGCACACTCAACCAATAATTGATCACAACTATTTTCCGAAGAACTATGCGTAAGCTACTACTACTACTTTCTATTCTCGCCGTCTCGTGTGCTTCTATAGTCAACGCACAACCGCTCAATGATAAGTCTATCAAGACGATTGAGCGTGCAATGACCGATGAGCTTAATCGCTCAAAAGAGAAATTACATCTTAATGGCTTGATTGATCCGTTCTTTATTTCTTATACCGTCAACGATCAGCAAGGCTTGAACATTAATGCTTCCTTCGGCTCGCTGACGCGTTCTAACACGACCAACAACCGCACGCTCAATCTTCGTTTGCTCATTAATAATTATCAATTTAATGATGAAAATTTTAGCGATGCTTCAAGTATGTTTGGCGGCGGTAGTTCAGTTGATATGAATCTTCCGCTCGATGATGACTACGACGTTATCCGCCGTTCGTTCTGGCTTGCAACGGATAATTTGTTCAAAGATGCAAATGAAACATTTACAAAAAAGAAAGCCGCTTTAGAGCGTAAGCAACTCTCGGAAGAAGATCGAAATCTTCCGGATTTTTCTCAAGCGACAAAAGTAGAAGTCTTAGAACCACCGGTTCCTTTCAGCCCAAACAAATCACAATTGGAAGCACTTGTACGTAGTCTTTCCGGAGTATTTGTCAAGTATAAACTTATCCAAAACTGTAGTGTCGCATTAACCTACAACAACACGTATCGTTTCTTTATCAGCAATGAAGGCACTCACACTCGTAGCCCGTTGCGTGAATGCAATCTTACTGTGCAAGCTTCAGCGCAAGCACAAGAAGATGGTGAGCCCCTATCATTAGCGTTTACGATCTCAGAGCTTACCCCCGATTTATTCCCGACTCAAGAAGTCCTGATGAAGCGCACCGAAGAACTTGCGCAGAATCTCACTACACTCTCAACTGCTCCGAAGTATAATGACAAAGAATATTCAGGTCCGGTACTGTTTGAAGGACAGGCTTGCAATGATTTTCTCTCCGAGCAATTAATCGGCAGGTTTGCGTCAAAACGAGAAGATGTACTCGGAGGTGGTGATGTTTTTTTTATGGCTGGCGGCGGAAAAGGAATCTCATTCCAAAAGAAATTGGGGACACGCATATTGCCGGCGTCAGTGAATGTTACTGACAACTCAAATCTTGCCGGAGAAAAGAATTCATCATATCTCGGTAGATATTCAGTTGATGAAGAAGGCGTTGTTCCTTCTCCAAACCTCCAGTTAGTACAAGATGGGATTCTTAAAACATTATATATGACTCGCACTCCAACCAAAGAAATTCGCGAGTCAAACGGTCACGCACGTCCTGGTAGTGGCGGGATGGCTCCCGGCGCAGGGATACTCGAGATCAGTGATACTAAAGCAAAGAAATATAATGATCTTAAAAAAGAACTGTTTAAGATTGCAAAAGAAGATGGTTATGATTTTGCTATCGTTGTGCGCTCGCTACAATCGGGGCTTCTATCTTTTTCCGATGGGATGTCAAGTTTAGGTGATTTAATGAATGGTGGTAAGGCACTTCAACCATCGTTAGTATATAAAATTTTTCCTAATGGCAAAGAAGTGCTGATACGCGGGCTCGAAATCAACTTCCCTACTACTCGTGACCTTAAAGAATTACAATTCTCCAAAGAACGTAGCACCCGCAACATTCAACTCGCCGCAGGAGCAGGTATAGGACTGTTTGGGTTTAGCAGTAAAGTTGGCGCAACCCTTATTGCCCCGGATGCCCTACTGGTGCCTGAGCTTGAAGCTCGCATGAAGCAATCAGCCGCATACCCGATCAAACCGATCGTCGATAAACCTTAATTTTTTCTTCCGATGATGGCAAACATTCTTCCTGATTGTTTGCCATCACGACGATACGAATGTAAGGCATCGTCGATGATCGTGCATCTCGGACAAATTTCAATCTGCTCTAAAA
>JANYDV010000021.1 GCA_025363505.1 Bacteroidota bacterium | reverse complement strand
ACTCAGGCTTCCTGGAGACAAGGCAAAACTGATTTTGGCAATCACTTTTGACTCAGGAGTAAATATCAGTTCTTTCATGAAGCAACACGTACATATAGTCAAATCTACAATGATTTGCCACTGAACGTTCTCTCAAGAGCTTTGGGATGTTTTGGTATTGTAGGCTGTTTTTAGCATTATGATAAAATACCTATCTTTGTTTTTATTGCTTATAGTGGGTTCGCTCGGGTTTATGCGCTCGGTGCAAGCACAAACTCCGGCAGTACCGGTGCTGACAAGTCCAGTCTTTGACGAGACCGGAACGCTGAGTGCGGAGCAAACCGCGACCCTTTCCCATAAACTGATGGTCTATGAAGATTCGACTTCTACGCAGATTGTCATTGTATTGATGAAGACATTAAACGGCTACCCGATTAATGATTTTGCGACGGAGATCGGGAATACTAATAAGATTGGGCAATCGAAAAAAAATAATGGAGTGGTGATATTACTTGCCAAAGACGACCACAAAGGGTTTATTGCTTCGGGTTATGGAATGGAGCCGACTGTTACCGATGCACTTGCAACTTCTATCTTTCGTAATATTCTCCGACCCGCTTTACAAAAAGATGATTTTTATGGTGGCTTAGACGCATCGGTTGATGCGATTGTTGCTGCGGCAAAAGGCGAATATAAAGGGGAAGCAAAATCTAAAAAAAATGATGGTGTCGGCGGCGGAGCATTTATTTTCGTGATCATTATTTTTGTGGTAATCGTTATTGTTCGTACTGTTGTTGGCACAGGTCTTCGCAGAACAGTGATTGGTGCCGGTGGTACACGTAGCGGTTTTTGGGGCGGAGTGCTTCAAGCATTATTTTGGTCGAGTATTTTCCGTGGTGGCGGAAGAGGTGGCAATGATACCTTCGGCGGCTTTGGCGGCGGAAGTAGCGGCGGCGGCGATTGGGGCGGTGGTGGTGGCGGCTCTTTTGGCGGTGGCGGTGCCGGGGGGAGTTGGTAATCTTAAACTATCACGGAGATCACCGCACTCACGGCTAAGACTCCGATACACTTCGGTTGAGCTTTATCAAGTTCTGATGCCGCACTTGCAAGTGTGGCTCCTGTGGTCATGACATCATCAATAATCAATATTCGTTTTCCTGTAATTTTAGGAACATACTTTTGCATAAGTGTAAAAGCACCCTTTACATTTTCTTCACGAGCCTGGGCAGTAAGTCCTGTCTGTGATGGAGTTTGTTTTATTCGCTTCAAAAGTTTAGGTTCATGCTTCACTCCTGAACGCCGACTAAATCCTTCTGCAATAAGCTCCGCCTGATTATATCCCCGTTCTGCAAAACGAGTCGGGTGCAACGGCACAGGGATGATCATATCAAATGAAGAAAATTTCGTAGAGAGCTCTTCGGCAGTACGCGATCCCAGTATTTTGGCAAGTTGCATCATCGAATTATATTTCGCGTGATGAATCAGTGCTTGTGCTAAAGCCCCTCCATCGCCAAAACGATAAGCGGCACCAAGAAATACGGGGCGAGAAAAATCCTTAAATAAAGTTGCTTTATCTTCAAGTTCGACACTGGTGATGGCTTCAAATTTTTCGAAAATTCTCATGCATGAATCGCACAAGTATTTCGACATTGATTGAGCTTTTTGACGATCAATGTGAAGATCGCAGTGAACGCATCGTAGTGGTAAGAATAATCGAAGCATTATTTTTTACCGATCGCTGCCGGCAAGAACCCAATCCTGATACGCTCGATCTCATCGCGAAGATCGGCGGCGCGTTCGTATTCGAGGTCTTTGGCAGCTTGCAGGAGTTCGGTCTTAAGTTGTTCGATCAACGATTGGAGCTCTGATTCATTCATCGACTTGAGAATGAAGTTCGGCGTCAATTCTTTTGGCTTTGCTGCTTCTTTTGCTTCACGCTGTTCGGTGCGTTTTGCCGAAACATCCGCAACACTTGTTGATTGCATGATTTCATCAAGTGTTTTCTTGATGGTGGTCGGAGTAATGCCATGCTCTTTGTTATAGGTTTCCTGGATTTTACGACGGCGGTCAGTTTCGTCGAGCACTGCCTTCATTGATTTAGTGATTCTATCGGCATAAAAAATAACCAATCCTTCGGAGTTTCTTGCGGTGCGACCCGCGGTCTGCATTAGTGCTTTCTCACTCCGGAGAAATCCTTCTTTATCTGCATCAAGGATGGCGACGAGCGATACTTCGGGTAGATCAAGACCTTCGCGAAGAAGATTGACACCAACGAGTACATCAAAACCACCAAGACGGAGATCACGCAAAATCTCTACTCGTTCGAGGGCAATAACTTCAGAATGTAAATATCGAACCTTGACTCCGATCTTCGAATAATAATCCGCAAGGTCTTCGGACATTCGTTTGGTCAGAGTGGTAATCAGCACACGCTCATGACTAGCGACACGTTTGCGTATCTCGGCAAGAAGATCATCAATCTGGTTCTTGATCGGGCGTACTTCGATCCGAGGATCGAGGAGACCTGTCGGGCGGATGATCTGTTCGACCACAACACCTTTTGCTTCGCTGATCTCGTAATTATCAGGTGTTGCGCTGACATAGGTTACTTGATGAATCATCTTTTCAAATTCATCAAAGTTTAAGGGTCTGTTATCGAGTGCGCTTGGCAAGCGGAAGCCATGCTCGACGAGTGTTGTTTTTCGCGCCTTATCACCGGCAAACATCCCGCGAACTTGGGGGATAGTTTGATGGGACTCGTCAATGATCATTAAATAATCTTCCGGGAAGTAGTCGATCAGTACACTCGGGCGTTCGCCGGGTTGGCGACCGGCGAGATGACGAGAATAGTTTTCGACGCCGGAGCAATATCCAAGTTCCTTGAGCATTTCAATATCAAGGCGGGTGCGCTGCTCGATACGTTGTGCCTCGATGAGTTTGCCGTTCATCCGAAAATATTTTAGTCGCGCTTCTAATTCTGCTTCGATCTTCCCGATAGCTTCATCGAGCATTGGCTCCGATAGTACGAAATATCGAGCCGGGTAGAGATAGGCGCGATCAACCTCTTCTTTTACACGACCGGTGATACGGTCGATCTTAGAAATCCGCTCGACCGAATCTCCAAAAAACTCCACACGGTATCCTTCTTCATCTTCATAAGCAGGAATAACTTCGACGACATCACCTCTGACACGATAAGCGCCGCGCTTGAACTCGACATCATTGCGTTCGTAGTGGATCTCGTGCATCGCACGCATAAAATGATTACGCTCGATCTTGTCACCGGTTTTGATCTTGAGCATTTGTTTCGCATATTCATCGGGTGCTCCGATACCATAAATACACGAAACTGAGGAGACGATGATTACATCGTCGCGCCCATCGAGCAATGCACTGGTTGCTTTGAGGCGAAGACGATCGATCTCATCATTGATCGAAAGATCTTTTTCAATATAAGTATCAGTTGTCGGGAGATAGGCTTCGGGCTGATAATAATCGTAATAGGAAATAAAGAACTCGACCGCATTCTTCGGGAAGAATTGCTTGAACTCGCTATAAAGCTGGGCGGCAAGAGTTTTATTATGGCTGATAACCAATGTCGGCTTGCCGACTTTTTGAATGACATTCGACATCGTGAATGTCTTTCCGGACCCGGTTACCCCGAGCAGTACTTGGGCGCGGTCCTGGCGTTCGATACCTTCGATAAGTTGGCGAATAGCTTCGGGCTGATCGCCAGCCGGTTTGTAATCGGAGACAAGTTGAAATGGCACGTATTTTTTCCTTTAAAAAAGTCTAATCAAGTACTACGTTTTTCAAAGGAAATTGATTCAGAACAGTAGAGACGCGCGAGTGCGCGTCTCTACTGAAGAGAATATATTATTTTACGATAATCGCTTTTCTGATGACATCACCATCCGGTGTATGCAGTAAGAGATAGTAACTGCCTTGTGCAAGTTTAAGCGTATGTGCATCAAGATGGAAGTTGGTTTCGTCTCCCGAAGTGATCGTCCGGATTTCGCTCTTATAGACCGAAGAACCGCTGATATTGATCAACTCGAGGCTGATGGCTCCGGTTTTGACAGCACTAATACGAACTTCGGTGCTGGTATTGAATGGATTCGGAGAGAGTGTCATTGAGAAAAATTTCTCGGCAGTTGAATTCACACTTCCATTAGCAGGACGTTTTACGCCCACTCCGTGTAGATTGATCGTTTGTGTAGAATCATCTTTTTGCAAACTATCTTTATAATGAAGCACAAGTTGTGCATCAAAAGTCGCTTCGCTTTTCGGAGCAAATGCAACGGTATAGCTTTGCGAGGTATTGCCATTTACCGTACGTGGTAATGTTGGTGCTCCAACGAGTGAGAAAGCTGATGCTCCGGTGCCGGTAATCGTTGCCGAAACTATTACTACAGGATGCGAGCTATTTGTTTTGAGATCAGTCGATTTTGTGCCTGTGCTATCGGTATAGACCGAGCCAAAATCAAAATTAGTCTGCAAGAAGTTTGCTGTACCGGCTACATAAGTCGCAGGGGGGGCTAATTTTCGTACATGACCCATAAAGATCGGTTGACGTTCCATCTTCGTCATATCATTCTGCACAAAATATGACTTGTGATTTGGGATATCATACATCCAAATGGATGAATAGATCGGTGATGGATAATCACTTTTATCACAGGTGATGAATACCACAGAATCACCGGTTGATGAAAACATAATATCTCCACCGTTGCCGTATGGACCTCCTTGTTGAGGAGTAATAACTTCTTTATCATCTTCGGGAGTACCGAGATTACCTGTTTGACCTGTAAACATATGGAGCGAATCGGGTAGTGCTGTATGGGGCACGCCGCGACTTTCGTCAGTCAGTGAATTAATAACTGTACCCTGCACACGGAAAGAGTAATAGGCAAGATCACGTTTGGTATTAGGAATTAAACCTATTTCTGCTTTTGGGAAATTTCCGCCTCCGGGAATGGTACGAAGTGAAAATCCGAATGATGAATCTACATTCCATGTTGGGCGGAACGTCGCGATACCCGGAGTGAGATCAACTGTTTGCAATGCGACACCACCACCGGTAATAGATGGCTTCCAAGTAATGAATTGAACTCGCGGTTTATCTTGGATGATCTTATCGGCAATGGCGACGAACATATTCAAGCCATCTTCGGAAATAGCAAAATTGGTCATGTGATAACCGGCTTGGGTTTGTTGTGAACCGGTAAGTGAAATTGAATCCACTATGCCCGTCCCGTCAAAGCGACCATGATAAAACCATAAGTTGGTATTACCATAACCTACTTTAGTCCAGGTACCATACCACTCCTGTTCGTTCGGGGTCAACGTTGCCAATGGCAGCGGTTTCAAGACATCTTCAAAAGAGATTCTTTTCAAGAGTCTGAAGGGTCCGAATGTTATTGGGGAAGCAAGGGGATTAATAAAATCTGTTACCTTGAATGTAAAAGGATAATCAGCACGAACGAATCCTTCGATGCTATCATCTTTTTGATTAAACCTAAATTTAACCCGCACTCCGATCAACAACGATTTGCCATCGCCTGAAGAAGCAAGAACAGAGAGATGGTTCAAGGTGATGGTCGGTGAAGACTTAATTAGCGTATCAAGCTTACCACCGAGTGTCTTCGCCAAGATCATAGTGCGATCACTATTGGTGTAAGCAATTCGGGCAGTGTCGGGGAGAAATTCTTGAGCATTTGCGACTGATTTTATCATCATCAGAGCAAATATTGCCAGTAGAATACGATTGTAGGATGTTCTCATAAGTATGGAATATAAAGAAAGTGAATCGAGAGTAGAACACAAAATATAGTGCAAAGATACACCTTTTAGGAGGATATTTACACTAAAAATGTCTTCTATTT
>JANYDV010000015.1 GCA_025363505.1 Bacteroidota bacterium | reverse complement strand
CGCTGGTCCGTGCACGACCGTCCCCGGCCGCATGGATCTATGGAATGGTGCGCCCACGGTGCGCATCCAGGTGATCGGAACGCGTCGCGTGTTGGGCGTCGTCCAGCCGAACGAACGCCTCGACGATCTTCCAAGCTCGGTCCGGCGCATCTGGACCGGCAAGGACGCTGAGGCCGACTGGAAGACCTCGATCCTAGGTGATTTCGCGGTCTGCCCTGTTTTCGATTTGATGGAGTGTTTCTTCGGTTATTGATTTGATACTTGGGATGTTTTTTCTGTGTGTTTGGGTGCTAATATCAAACAATCTTTGCTGTGCTGTCGCAAGTAATTCGAGCGGATCATCTTCCTGCAAATACGACCGCGCCTGAATCTCCGCCGAGTAGAGTATTAATTCACGGGCGACGTGGAGCTCAAGCAACAACCGGCAATGCGATTCGATGTTCGCTGTGGTAACAACTTTTGAAGTCAACTCAACCAAATACGCCGCGCCACCGATTTGTTCTAATTCGCCGTGTTTTTTTTGTATCTCTCTTGTGAGCGAAATTAAATCAACCGCTTCATTTTCTGATGTGATATTACAGATTGCCTGAAACGTTATTTTATGCCGGTCGGTGTAAAATGGCGCGGTTTCGTCGGTTCGTATTCCGATCACACCCATCGCAAGCATACACGCCGTTTTATCGACAATCATCGAGCCAAGAACCGACTGCTCAACCCGTTCGTCGTACGGTGTTTTTGCTTGCTTCTGGAGCTTTTCAAGAATCTCCGAAGCTGATTTGTACCCTGTGAATTTTTTAGCCATTTATTAGTTCTGAGATCGGTGTTATTGCATTTTGTCTTTTACCGCGAAACGGTGCTGAGCTTACGGTTGCGGGTGGCGAATGTGAGTTTGATGTTTTATTTTTGTGCGCTTCGCTTTGGCTTGTGATGATCCATTTTTGCACCAATGCCACCCAATCACGTATGGGTATATTATTCGCACGAATCCAACCCTGCGACTGGTAGGAGCTAAAAAACAGCTTGCCTTGCAGCTCGGGGTCTTTGCAGTGCGAGAATTTGAACCGTTCGATCACCTCCTGTTCGGTCGGCGGCTTGAATTCTGGTATTCCGGGAACAGGTCTCGGTAGCTCGGGTAAATTTTCGAATTTTTCTTCGCCTTCCTTTTTAAACTTCTCTATTCTCTGTTCTCTATTCTCTATTCTCTTATGACCTACCGGTAGGCTATCGGTAGGCTTCAAATTTTCATCATTGATTTTATTAGACTTACGATTTTTCTTCTTTTCTGTAGCTAATTCTATACGCTCTTTGAATTGACAATAGAAAGCATCGAAGGCTCGGTTGCCGGGTTTATTGAGATCATTGCATTGTTTAAGGCAGTGAGAATTAAAAGTATAAAGTGATTCGGAGGCTTGCTGTTTCCACATATTAATAACGAGCACGTACGGTTTATCATAAATTATCAAACCACGCGTTTCAAGGACCTCTAAGGCATTCAAAACTTCCGTGGTAGAGAAAGCTATATCTCGGCTTATATCTATCGGCGTACAGCGATAATAGCCACACATAGCACTATCCGGCGCGGTACAGAGATAGATAAAAACAAGCTTCTCTATGCCGGTGAGTTCTTGGATGTCCTCATGTCCCCAAAGGGCGGTGGTGATAAATCGTTTGCTTGCCATCGTTTTTTTTTATCGTATTACTCAGTGACCTTAATCGTTTTATTTATGTATCCTTTTGCGTGCCCGAATGCTAATAGCTCTGCGAGGCACTTACCGAACTCTTCTTCGTTGCCAGTAAAACCGGATAGCCCTGTTACCTTGTCTCTGTTTTCCTTATACCTTGCAATAATTAGAGCGGATGTATATTCTTCCTCAGGAAGTTTACCTATCCACTCCATCAATTTGTTTTCTAATTTCGTTCGTGTCATATTTTTTTTCTATTTAATTAGACTTGATTTTGCTAAATCTTCTTCGTAAAACCACTCAGCTATAAGCCGTGAGGTAAATGCGTTTCGATAAGCAACTTTATATTTTACAACATTAAAAATTTCTTGAAACTCCTTAACGCTGGAATATGCTCTTCTGAAAAGTTCAGCATCGCAAAGCTCAATCCCAATTATAACCCCTGTATCTGTTGAGCCGTCCGAGCGGGGTTTTCCGATTATCTCAACTTTTTGATTGAGTTTGAATTTTGTTTTCATAATGTTTTCTCCTCAGGTAAATGTATTGCTGTTTCCCGTAAGTGTTCAATAAGTGATTCGAGCGAGGGGAAGATTTCTGAGAATGAAAAACAGCTCAACACTCCGAACGGCTCGGTTGGTGTATAAACTACGTCATGCTCCACACGGGCAATGCTTATCTCGGCGAGTATGGCATTCCCGTCCTCACCGACCAACACCCAAAACCTATCGTTTACTTTCGGATTTTCAATCATTGTTTTCTCCTTTATTAATTACTTCCCCTGAAATGTTTACTTCTTCGGTTGCTTCCGAAGGGTGTGCGAGATAGTACCCTTGCTGATACTCTTTGCCCGTCTCAAAAGAAATTCTCATCATTCTCCTACAAGCCTTACCGAACCCCGTAACCATTCGCGTGTATTTCGTTGTAGCGTAAAACCAGCAGTGCCCAAAAGTATTGACCATCTTTCAACGGAACAACCGGCAGAGGCTCCATTATTTTATTAACCCGTGCCATTATCGCTTCACTTTTCAAACACTCCGCTTCGTCATCGAATCGGTTGCCGTCGTTTGAAATGTATATTATTTTAGTTGTCATAGCTTATTATCCTTCTGAGTAATGTTTTTGATTAATTGAATAAAATTCTTCGGAAGATATTGAGCAGTCGAAATGCGTCCGTAAAACCCTTCCTTACCCTTAAGACCTCTGAAACCGGCATACCCAACAGAGCCATCGGGGTAGATCGAAACAATTATCTGTCTGCCCTCAGAATGATACCATTCGAAAGCGATTTCCCCGTCGTTATCTAATATAATTTCAGGCGCAACAATGTCATCCGGCAAACCCGACAAAATCCTGACGGCGTGGTCGTAGCTATCCTCGTTTAGAGGCACGTCGTATTCTCTGGGGTGCGCATGGTAGTCTGCCAAAAAATCAGTAAGAGGTAATAACTTTTGTTTTGTCGTTGTCATTGTTTTAGTTTTCGTAAGTGCTGAATATGCTCTCAGAGACACCACTTATTCTTTTCTCTGCAATTTTTACATACTCAGGATTAATTTCTATACCGATAAATTCACGCCCTAATCCTCTTGCCACTACACCTGTTGTTCCCGAACCAAAGAACGGGTCGATCACCGTGTCTCCTAACTTACTACCAGCAAGAATACAAGGTGTTATCAACGCTTCGGGGAACGTAGCGAAGTGTGCTTTCTTGTACGGGTGTGTTGGTACACTCCATACCGAACGTTTGTTGCGCTTTTCGTAAATTTCATCAGGCAATCCATTCGCACGGCGTTCATCCTTCCCGTGATTCTTTTGTCCGTTTTCCTGAAGCATTTTCCTGTTATCTAAGTGATTGTTTTTGCCTTCTCTACCTCGCAGAACTGATTGCTTTGAATTATACTCTAACACCCTATCTCTTTCGATACCGTTCATTCGTGTATCGTATTCCTGTGTAACGCCCCGTTCCTTTATAGCCTCTGCATCATAATAATAATTTTTGTTTTTTGAAAGCAAGAAAATATATTCGTGCGATTTCGTCGGTCGATCTGTAACCGATTCAGGCATAGGGTTCGGCTTGCTCCAGATAATATCACACCGCAAATACCAACCGTCATTACGAAGCGCGAATGCGAGCATCCAGGGGATACCGATAAGGTCTTTGGACTTGCAATTATCTCCATCATAACGATTCATTTTTGATGAAAGCGAAAAATTTTGTTCCGAAGAATACGCGCCATTCGTTTTAGCGATAGACTGCTTAAAGCCGTTGCCGTTGCTCCCGGAATACGAGTCCCCGATATTAATCCACAGTATGCCGTCGTCGCTTAACACCCGTCTCACTTCTCTAAAAACCGACACCATCTTTGCAATATATTCTTCAGGTGTTTTTTCTAAACCGATTTGTCCGTCTGCGCCGTAGTCACGCAACCCGTAGTAAGGCGGGGATGTCACGCAACACTGCACCGACCCGTCGGAAATGTTTACGATTTTCTCCAAAACGTCGCCGGTGAGAATCATTGTTTTTCCTCTTTTAATTTACCCTGAATAAAAAGTTTTGCGAGAGAGAGTAATTGTTTTTCTCCTTTTGGGTTATGAATTTCTATGAAGCATTCGTAATACTTTGAGTTGCGAATATAGTCTAAACCGAGATAGATTATGTCGCTGTTGCGCCAGTCTTTAATCACACGCCAGTTTATCGAGCCACGCGGTGAATAGATACATCCTTCCGTTTCGTGCGTGGGGTAACGCATAGAGAAAGTCTTTAAGTGTGCGGTCTTTACATCAAACGAATTGAGTCTATACACTTTATAAGATTTATTTTTCATTGATTTCTCCTTAGTGTTTTTTATTTTTCAATGTTTTAATCAGGAAGTCGAGTGCTCCGAATATAATTTCCGCTCCTGCCTATGAGTGCAATAACTTCGTCGATTGTTTCTTTGATAAATAATGCGACATTTGACCTGTTGTGATTATTAACCAGCATTGTTTCACACCCCTTATGTTTTTTCTTTTCCTCATCGCCCGCTTCGATGAACACGAAGCTCTCAGGGTTGATTAAAAGCGTAACTGGATTTCGTATAAAATCACACGCGGTTACTTTTATCATTGTTTTTTCTCCTGTAATGTTTCATAAATAGAAACCATAAATAGAAACCCCGCTAAAAATATCACCCAGTATATAGCTTCCCAACCCGTCAGGCTTCGTTGCTCAATTTGAGACATCGCTAAGGCGAAACCAAACCACAAAGCGATTGCAACAGACAATCCGTAGCGTAGTATTTTTTTATTCATAGTTTTCATACTCATAGCTTATTCATTCTCCCCCAATATTTGGATTGCTAAATCGTACGCGTATTTTGCTACGGCGTTTGTTTCGGGTGTGTCGCCTTTTTCAATGCAGAAGAATAGACTTTCGCGGAGAGAACTTGCATCCGCATCAAAAGCAACCTCTCTCCCGCGTTTTCTTGCCCAGCGATTCAAAGTAGCATATAGACAACCGCATTGTTCATCATAGCTTAATCCGTTTACGTTGCCGATTTCAAATTGAGTAATCAAATATGGCAAATCTATAATAGATAATTTGTAAATGTTTTTTATTTCATCCTCAACCTCTGAGAATGAATGCCCTTTTTGGAAAATGTTTTCTTGTCTCTCCCAAAGCCAGTATTTTATTCTTTCGGGATTGCTTATTTCACCTATACTGCCTGTGTCGTTAGAGGTGCATATATTACCAATCTCTACTCCCTCTGGTATTTCAACGCGCACTCCGCTGTCACAAATTTCCAAAGTATCAATATACGCGCCACGAAGATCAATACCATGAGCTATTGCTTCCGTGAGACATTCAAACATTGTATCACAATCGGCGGAGTATAATTCGCGCCCGTCTTTCGTTGTTATTGTTTGCATATTGTTTTTGAATTATTAAATTTTTGGAAATTGATTCCATTCGATCTGAGTGTTAAGTATACGTTATCCTAAGTTTTCTATTACGTGGAAATTTATTACCCAGACGTAAAGGTTAGAATCCCACGCCTGTTCTGGATAAATTCTATACCAAAATTCTTCAAATTCCGTGCATCCCGTAAACCCTTCCTTTCTCGCATCTTGTTCGGAAATATCCTGAATCCGTTCCATACGGACTGAATCAATTTCGAGCTTAAGGCGTGAGTATTTTTTTGGCATAGAAACCGGTGGTCTCCAAACGAAATCAGTAGAATTCTTTTCCCAAAGTTTTCCATTCTCGGACGCGCGGTAAATAATACCTTGATCGGAAGGGTTGTCCCACGTGTTTATTTGCCACGCTTCGCGTACCCAAAATTTATCGCCTTTTTTCCGCTCTGAATAAATGGCATCATTGGCTTTTACAATCCTTCGTGACTGAGTTTTTATTCCGGCGGTGAGCGCATTCACCATCGCGGTGTTGAATGTTATAGGATATTCTTTCATTGATTGCTCCTGTCAATGATGACTTCGCCGTTAGTTACGGTTACGGTTACGGTTGGTAGTTTGCTCAGCGCAGATTCGGAGACAAAATAAGTTCTATTGCTATCGCTAAATAGCTTAATGTCATATCTTCGCTCACCGGTATACTCGCCGTAATCGTGAATGCCCGTCACAACGAATAAATAATCCTGAGAGTATCTCAGCACCATTTCGCCGAGCTTGAATTTGCTTTCTTTTAGGGTTTCTTCCTCGTCGGTGATTTCGCGCATCAGCCTAACTCTCTCACTACGAGACGCGCGAATCTCATAATGTAGCACAGTAATTTCAGCGTTTAACCGCTCCAGTTCTTTTTTCTTTTCTTCGGTTGTCATAACTGATCCTCCTTGATTTGTAGTCCAATGGAGTATTCCTCTTTGTCACTTTCGGAAGCATTACGAAGTATTTTTATTGTATAGTGTTTTTTGCCCCCTTGCTCATCAACCAATAGCTGACGTTCTATCAGTGGCAGTATCTCGCCGATTGGCTCGGAGAAATTATTTGCACAATCTTCGATAGCTTCGTTTGTCGTGAAGCGGTTGAATTCTTCGGCTTCTATCACCGGTATCGGTGTCAAGTAAGTCATCTTGATCTCAGTAATAACGTACCTTATTTTTTTAATTTTCATATAATTATGCCCATGCCGCCTTTTCGCCCCCACCATTTCGTGGGAATGGAAATATGCAAGAAACATAGCTACCCAGACATAATACTATCTTGCCACCATACACTGCCACGTTGTGAAAGGAATCACCCGCTTTATAAACATAATCCGTAGGAACGTGTTTTTTATAACACGCGCGGACTCGTGCACGAAGTTTAGTTAGGCTGGGGTATGTAGTCAAATGTGCTATGGCATCTGCTTCTGTAAGGGGATGTGGGACGGCTGTATTTATGATTACGCCGCCGCTTTTTACGGAAATGTATTTCTCACAGAAGC
>JANYDV010000006.1 GCA_025363505.1 Bacteroidota bacterium | reverse complement strand
TTATTAAGTTGGATTCTGCATTTACTGTCCAATGGAAACGACCTATTGGAGGGAGTCAAGGAACAGATGAACTTTCATCAATTATTCAAACAGTTGATAACGGTTATGTTTTTATTGCTCGAACGACAACACTTGATGGTGATGTAAAAGGAATTCATCTTTCCAGCAAGCTATACAACCAAAAGGACTCAGTGTATTTCGATTCAACTTCAGATATTTGGGTTGTTAAATTATCTGAAACAGGTGAGATTAAGTGGCAAAAGTGTTTGGGTGGTTATGGTGACGAATATCCGTCTGAAATTATTCAAACATCTGATTCTGGTTATGTAATACTCGGCACTACTACCTCGAACGATGGTGATGTATCAGGGAATCACGGAGGGACTGATATTTGGGTTGTGAAACTCGGAGGCGCGGTAAACTCGGTGAACCTTTCCCCCTCTTCCGATCAAATTACATACAAAGAGTTTAATATCTTTCCAAACCCATCGAATGATATTGTAAATTTACAACTTTACTATCTTCAGACGGCGAAAAAAGTTGTGTTTTATGATATGGTTGGCAGAGAATATACGCCGCCGTATCAGCTTTCGGAGAACACGGCAACAGTAAATGTAAAGTCACTTCCACCCGGGGCGTATATTGTGAAACTTGAATTTTCATATAACACCTACATTGGCTCCTATTCACTTCCACTTTTAGTTTTCCATTAGATTATTTTTACTTGGTTTTATATTGCCGATAGATTGGTGAATTGGTTGCAATTAGCGACCTGAAATATCCCGAAGTTTATGGAAAGAATTTGGCATTGCCCGTGTTTTAAGTACTTGAAATAGCCCCCTATCGGCTTCATTTTTTGTAAATTTTAGAGCATGGCAAAAAAATCTGCATCTGATACAAAACATCCGCTAAAGCGATTTAGCGACGAACAACCGGCAAGCTATAAAGAACCTGCACCATTTGAGCACAAAGGTGCTGACGCCAATGGGCACGAAAACCCGCTGCACTCGATGATGCAGCGTTTTGATAAAGCCGCAGAGATCCTTCAACTTGATCCGGGTATTTATAAATATCTTTCGACCCCCGTTAAATGTGTGATCGTCTCTATTCCTATTACAATGGAAGACGGTTCGATCGAAGTATTTGAAGGCTACCGTGTTATTCATAACGATATTCTTGGACCCTCGAAAGGCGGAATTCGTTACTCGCCTGATGTTAATCTTGATGAAATAAAAGCGCTCGCCGCTTGGATGACTTGGAAGTGCGCTGTTATTGACATTCCGTTTGGTGGTGCCAAAGGCGGCGTTCGTTGCGACCCTCGCAAACTCACACAACGCCAACTTGAATCAATCACACGCCGATACACCGCAAATATGCTTGATGTATTCGGTCCTGACCGTGACATTCCTGCACCTGATGTTAATACCAACGAACAAGTAATGGCATGGATACTTGATACGTATTCAATGCACATGAAGCGTACTGAGCCGGGTGTTGTAACCGGCAAGCCACTTGTATTGGGCGGAAGCCGTGGTCGTCGTGAGGCAACGGGTCGTGGTGTGATGCACAGCACACTCTGCGGACTCAGCAAATTAGGAATCGCTCCGAACAAAGCAACCGTTGCCGTCGAAGGCTTCGGAAACGTCGGTTCGATCAGCGCCGCATCGCTCTATGAAAAAGGTGCAAAGATTGTTGCTATCAGCGATGTCACAGGCGGATACTACAATGCGAAGGGCATTGATATTGATGCGGCAATCAAATGGTCGGATGAACACGATCATTTGCTCGAAGGATTTGCCGGCGGCGAGAAAATTTCGACTGATGAACTTTTGACTGTTAAGTGCGATGTTCTCATTCCGGCGGCTCGTGAGGATCGTATTACTGATCATAATGCCGCAAAAGTACAAGCGAAGCTCATCGTCGAAGGTGCAAACGGACCGACAAATGCGGGTGCCGATTCGATTCTTGAATCAATGGGTGTAATGGTTATCCCTGACATCCTTGCCAATGCAGGTGGTGTAAAGGTGAGCTATTTCGAATGGGTACAAAATAGAATGGGATACTATTGGGATCTCGAGACAGTCAACAAACGTCTCGAAGATGCAATGGTGCTCGCGTTCGATCGTGTCTATGAGAACTCGCTCAAGCACGGTGTATCGCTTCGCCTCAGCTCGTATATTCTTGCGATTGATAAAGTAGCTCGAACACTCAAGCTTCGCGGTATCTACGGCTAATCGTTTTGAAAGCCGTGTTCATATTTTGTTTTGCAACACTCGCCCTTGTTTTTACAAGGGCGAATGTTTTTGCACAAGAGGTGAAAATTATCGGTAACAAAACACTCACATCTGTTCAATACGCCGAACCCGATCTTATTCGTGCCGGAGTAGACTCACTTCTGAAAGCGCATAATCTCAGTTCTTCGTTAGTGCGAATCATTGGCGATTCGATCTCACCAAATCTAATCCAAGCTGTTGCAATATCTCAAACCGGAAAGCCTATCGCAACGATTGTGATTAAGCACATTTATACAGTGACTGATCTAGTATGTGCAACCTGTAATGTTTTACCCGCATCAAAGCCCAGTAGCGTGCAAGTCGAAGGTGTGTTAAGTTTTGATGAAGTAGGGAAACCGACCGAACAATTTAGTTTTGTTTCTTTCGGTGCATCGCGCGAGGAACATCTTCCGATACCAAACGTAATAAAGCCACCGGAAGCACCGAAGACATTTTGGGAATCAACCGCGCAGCCTATTTTAGTAACTGTTGGTGCAGCCGCAATTGTCGCACTCTTTTTTCTTATTCGTAGTTGAAGTCATTCGTGAAACAAACTTTACCTATACTATTATTACTCGCCCTTCTTATTGGGGGCTGCAGCAGTAGCAAGCCAGTGTCAAATGCCAATGGCGCTAACCTTATTGAAGTACGATTCAACGAAGGTAAAAAAGCATTCGAAAAAGAAGAATGGCTCGAGGCGACTACGATCTTCGATGAGATCCGCCTGCAAGCACCCTCTTCTGAATATGCTGCCGAAGCAGCATTTCTCGAAGGAATGGCTCGCTATAAAAGTGGCACCTTTATCAGTGCGGCGGTTGATTTCCGTTCTGTCCGCAGAAATTTCCCGAGTTCGGAGTTTGCTCCGAAAGCACAGTTTATGATCGCCGAAAGTTACTATGCACTTTCGCCTCGCGCCGAACTTGACCAAACCTATACTCAATACTCGATCAACGAATACCAAACATTCCTTCGCGACTACTCGAACGGAACGAGAACCTTGCTTGATAGTGCCGATCATCGCATTTCCGAACTGCGAAACAAACAAGCTATGAAAATTTTTCTTTCGGCAGAGCTATATATAAAGTTATTGGATAATAAATCAGGCTTGAAATATTTTGCGCGAGTAGTCGATAGTTACTATGACACTCCGTCGGCGATTGAGTCACAACTCAGAATAGCCGAAGTGCAATACGAGAGAAAACGGACGAAAGAAGTACGTGAGGCTTTGGCAACATTTGATGAGAAGTTTCTTATCACAGCGACCCAAGCACAACGTGAACGTTCATTGAAATTACGTCAACAACTTTCGCTACAATGATCACGACAAAACCAAAACGCGTCCGCGACTCGCAAATACAGATGACAGAGCTCGTGTTGCCGAATGATACCAACCAGCTTGGAAATCTGTTGGGTGGACGTTTGATGCATTGGATGGATATTTGTGCCGCCATTTCTGCGGG
>JANYDV010000301.1 GCA_025363505.1 Bacteroidota bacterium | reverse complement strand
CTTTGTGGCATGCTTTTCGGCACCGACACAAAGGTCTTCTTTTTGAAGCTCATCTTTTTGCTCCCATTCCTTCTCACTCCCTCTCGCATACATTGTTTGTGTCATACGTGTCGCGTGTGTTGTACCTTTCAATCCGTGCTCCAAGCGCCTTATCCGTCTAAGTCGCCGTGGTTTCCCGACCTTACATCATTTCTTTCTCACCCATTGTTCTAAGAACAATGTCAAACTACATACCATTATTTTTGATGCTGGTGATTGCCTTTGGTTTTGGGGCAATTATGGCAAATCTCTCGAAGTGGATCGGTCCTAAAAAGCCGACCAAAGAGAAGCTCTCGACCTATGAGTCGGGTATGGAGCCTATCGGGACCACGCGGGACCGAATCTCGATCAAGTACTACATCGTCGCGATGTTGTTTATCATTTTCGACATTGAAATCGTGTTTTTGTATCCTTGGGCAGTAACATTTGATAAGATCGGAGTTTTTGCTCTCGGAGAAATGTTTTTGTTCTTAGCATTACTATTTATCGGTTATATTTATATCCTGAAAAAAGGGGCACTGCAGTGGGATTAAACGATTCGATTCAACAAGAAGGTTTTATTACGACGCAACTGAATACGTTGGTGAATTGGGCACGTAAGAATGCGGTTTGGCCTATGCCACTCGGTATTTCGTGCTGTGCAATCGAGATGATGGCATTCGCAGGTCCGCGATATGATGTGTCACGTTTTGGTAGCGAAGTATTTCGTTTCTCGCCACGTCAGTCCGATCTCTTAATCGTTGCAGGCACGGTGACCTATAAAATGGCTAAGGTCGTGAAGAAAATTTATGATCAAATGCCGGAGCCGAAATATGTGATCGCAATGGGTGCATGCTCATCGAGCGGCGGAATCTATCGGACGTATTCGGTAGTGCAGGGTATTAATCAGTTTATTCCGGTTGATGTGTATGTCGCCGGTTGCCCACCGCGCCCCGACTCGGTGATCAAAGCGCTTATGGAAATTCAAGATATGATCTCCGGTGATAAGCCATTTGCTCGTGGTACTGTTATCGGCAGTCCCGACAAGATTTACGATATAGCCATTCCGGCTCATGGCGAATTGGTGAAGTCAACACTAAACCAAGTCTCTTAAACCCCTTTCGTTAAAAAGCCTCGGATATTATCCGAGGCTTTTTATTTGGAGTAGCTTTCACGTCGTTACTTCCAAGGATTCGAGAATGCAGTATTCTTGGTAAATTTCGTGTCATTTAATGTACCGAGGAATGCAATAATATCTTGCACATCCTGATTGCCCAAATTTAGCTTGCGGACATTTTTGTCATGGACTGTTGCTGATGAACCGCCTTCGTTGTAATGTTTAATCACATCTTCAAGTTTTGCGAAACGTCCGTCGTGCATATACGGTGCGCTGAGTGTGACGTTGCGAAGTGTGGGTACTTTGTATTTGAAACGGTCTTCCGGTTTTTTAGTAACCATAAACTGTCCTTGATCTTCATCCTTTGGTGTCAAGCCATTATTATGGAATTGACCGTCAGTAAAGTTATAGCCTGAATGGCACGAGATACAATTTGCTTTTGCCGAATCGCGAAAGAGATCAAAGCCGCGTTGGGCGCTGGCACTGATAGCATTCTTATCGCCTTTGTTAAATGCATCAAATGCTGACTCGGTGCTGATAAGTGTTCTTTCGAAAGCAGCGATAGATTGGACAATTCTATTAAGAGTAAACTTATCATCACCAAAGGCATTGACAAGAAGCGCCGTGTACTCAGCTTTATGACTTTCCTTCAATCGAGCGAAGAGCAGCAGCGTATCATTACTTCCATGATCTGATTGGTAGCCACTTGGTACGGTATCTCTTGGATTGTTCGCAAAATTATTTCCCATCTCGACCGGGCTGAACATTGGACCGGGTACGTGTGCCTCAAGTGTTTTGAACTTGCCATCCCAAGTAAAGAAGCCGTTGTAAGCTATGTTTGTCAAGCCCGGCGCATTTCGATTTCCAACTTTGTTTTGGAAGCCTGTGCTAAATGCAACCTTATCCGAAAAGCCTCGTGCTGGATCGTGGCATGAGCCGCAGGAAACACCAACTAAACCATCGGTCGGGCTTTTCGTAGGGACTGCCATATTCTCATCATAAAATAAATGACGACCCAGCTCAACTCGCGCGGGTGTGACAGGATTATCTGAAGGGACGAACATCACAGGTAATTCGGTAGGAATACTACCCATTGGATGATTATTTGGCGGAGTTACGACCGGATCAACAGTAGTAGTATCATCTTTTTTGCAGGACGACATCAGCCCAGCAACACAAAGAACAGTAACAACCAATATCTGAGGTGAGAACCGTCTCGTCGGGAGCAATAATCTATTCATAGGAACACCTATCAATTTTGATGAATGACTAACAAAAGTAAAAAACAACCAATTATACGAACCTATACATCTTTATCCTATTAAAGAACCCGCTCGACCCCAAAAAGTTACAAAAAACAATGAAAATAAATGAGGATTTATTTGATTTTGGCGCTCCCAGCCTTATTGATTTCCAAGTTAGCTACCGCTTTATTCCTGTTGTCGGATTCCCAGGAACGCTTGCGCGGTTGCAAACCTTAAAGTTGGTACTGCAACATTATGGCAGAGTGCAATTAGGCTTTGTAGCAAACTTCAAGCGTAATTAGAAAGAGATTTAGATATAGATGTTCATGATTGTATCAAAATGTTTTTACATCTTCTTGATAGTTTACGTGCATTAGCTGGGGATTCAAATGCAGATCCAAAATCATGGTTAAATCTCTATTTAAGTGGAATTTTAACTCGCTTAAATAATCTGATGATCAAATTGATTGACTATAAAGAAAAACACGGTGAGGATATTTGGTATCAAAATATGTGGGCATTGGTGAATGAAAAGTTTGACTATTTTGCCAAAATTTGGTTGCAAATAAACAATGGAGTAGACTGGACAAGGCTATAATAAAACTGAATTGCAAGCATATAGTTTATTCTTGAATTATATTATTTACAATTGCGGAGAATAAGATGCAAATGTTTCCTAAAGAGCTTAACTCAGAAAAACCAAGGAATATGCTTAGAGCATATTCCTTGGTTTTTTGCGTGACCTTGATTTTGAGTTGCCACTTCGTTGGTTGTTCTAAACCCATAAAACGAGGGGATAGTATTCTTCTAAATGAATCAATTAGTCTTGATTATATTTCTGATGCTTATCGTTCTGATTCTGCTGTTGCTAGGTTGAAATCCGTTGGTTTAGAATATGAATATACTGATGCAAGTGGGAGCTCTTTAAGCAGGGTAGATTTACCATATCCAATACAACCAATACACTTAGGAAAAGCTGTTTCAGTGAAGAATGTAAAAATGTTTGGTTTTGAATCCGGAGTTTTTTATATGGTGGTAAATAGAGTTATGAATAAATATATTGATAGTTATTACTTTATCAAAGGTGGGCTTTCCAATCAGGGGATATACAAAGGGGCG
>JANYDV010000230.1 GCA_025363505.1 Bacteroidota bacterium | reverse complement strand
ATGACAAACATAGCAACCCAACAGCAAGCAACCGTGCGCAAGAAGACTGATATAATTCCACAGAAAAACTTATTGCTTGATAAACTGTTTCGTAACTACCTCACCGCCGGTAATAATTCGGAGTGTATAGACTCCGTTTCTGAGTTCAGACAGCGAGAGCTTCATCGAGTTCTCGTTTGAAAATCCGCTCATCACACGCTCGCCAAGAAGATTATAGACTTCATAGTTTGCCTGTGCCGCAGCTTTGATGTTGGTAATGTTTAATTCCGAATGAGCCGGCTGAGGATACACTTCTATCGTTTGCGCAGTATTGGAAGGCACTACCGCTTCAGCAGATATATTTTCTTCGTAGGCTATCATCCGGTCAGCATGGACATTATAATAGCGATCAATCTGACGATGACGATTTTTATCACAAGGCCAATAGACGACAATTGAATCTGCCGTAGCATATTCACCAAGCCCGACATGTTGTATCAATGAATTTTGCGACGTAAAACCACCGCCGGTGCTGACTTGACGGGAGTGGACAATACCCCCTGCCCAGACATCTACTATTGTGCCGACACCCTCTTTGGCAGTACGTTTTGCTGTAAATTTCATCTCTAACCAATGTGCATTCTCCGTGTGAGGAGTAACATTGTGCAACAATCTAAAATCACTTTTTTGCGAGCCACCTGCTATGCGCCCCATCGAAGCAAAGCCAAGATCTTGATAGCCATCGTGATCATAATCAAATTGTGCACCGCCTCGACCACGCAAGTCAAGATAAACACCTGTTTGATCAGTGACATTTTCGAAGAATGACCCAATATTACGGATGAATTCAGTAGTATCAATTTCCGAACTTGTCCAAGGCGCAATAACCCCTTCAAATCCGTGCACGATCATCCCGTCTTCCCAACCATCATTATCATAGTCTCCGAATACCGCAGACCAAGTCACACTCATCGTGCTGTTGTCGTGGAAGAGAAAGCCATTGGGTATGCCGGTTTTTGCTGTTACGTCAACAAAATGATCGCCTCGATTCTCTAAAAGTATTTGAGGTCCAATGTTCGTCTCATAAAAATCAAATTTTCCGTCACGGTTGTAATCAAGAGGTCCGATACCCATACAGAACAAATGCGTTTCCATACCAAGTTCTTTGGTGACATCAACAAACGTAGGCTCACCAGTCTCCATTAGCATATTTTTATAAACAATATTCGGTTTGAGCTGCACACCGAAATCATTACCAACTAATATATCAAGATCTCCGTCACGATCATAATCAAACATTAGTACAATGTTTGTGTTGCCGGTGTCGCCCTCAACGTGCATCGGCACGGCACTTTCGGTAAATGTGCCATTAGCATTATTCACATACATTAATTCCCGATACCCGCGATGAGCATATCCGGAAACAGGTTGCCCCGGCACCTGGATGAAGCGATTTTCCTCAATCCATCTTCCTACATATAAATCGTTGTCGCCATCTCCATCAAAATCACCAAAGGTCGAGCAGTTACTTTGGTTTTCTGTTAGCGGTGCAATAATACCTGCCGGAAGACTGACATTTTTAAATATCCCGTTCCCCATATTCTTATAGAGAATATCTTTGCGCTGACAACAAACATAGAGATCGGTCAAACCATCATTATCGAAATCAAATGCCGAACCACCGCGAGTATAGCTATACTTCCCATGTATTTGGAAGGTACTATCGGAGACATCCATAAAGGTGCCATCGTGCATATTCCTGAATAAGTGATCAGTAACGTTGCCCCCTGCGGTGTAGATATCATCCCAGCCGTCATTATCAAAATCAAAGACGACAAAGCCGGGACCTACTTCTGCTGTTGGCTGAGCGAATGCCTTAAATTTTGAATGAGCAGTATCATCAATAAATCGAAATTGACTAAACGCTGCTACCGGCATCCAACACACCGATAGCAGCATCACTACAATATATACAGTTATTTTCATTTGATTCACGTGCTTAATATCATTTAAAGAAATGAGCTGACTTGAAACAATTAAACTTAAAATTATGGTTTGTCATCATAATAAGTGCGTCCGTCACCATCACCTGGCACAAACCAACAAAACAAATTACAATGCTCTTCAGATTCTACATGAGGTCCAAATGGGATACTCGTCGAAGTATTATTAATATATGTGGCAGTGTAACGAATCGTTTGTCCATAGCTTACTTTATAAGGAGTGGCATAAGTGGCAAATGGTGGCTCGCTCCAACTTGTACTTTCATAAATTTTAGCAGCGGCAGGTGTAGGAAGAATATGAGCCGGATCTGGATCAAGTGTACCGTCTGCATTCTTACCATAATTTACTACATCTACAAAGAAGGTCTTACCACGACTATGATAGTGTCCCGTCATTCCTAATATCCAAATTGGAAAGGATGGTACACCGGAGAAATAACATACTTTCTCAGCCACGGTGGTTTGATTCGGAGGCAAAATAAGATTCTTCTTTCTCGCGACCATCATTGAAGCAGGCACTAAATCTGTCTCGTGTGTTTTGTAGAGATTGATAATCACTTTACCTTTACCGGATGGTGTTTGTTGTGTCGAAGCGTTTACGAAATGAGTTTCAATAACCATATTTTCATTTGGCTTCAACTGAACGGTAGTCTGCTTACCGCGAATACTTACAGGAACAGTCGTATCATTGGGCAATTTTGAAAGAGTCCATTCAAACTCTTCTTTCTGTGCCTCAATCAACATATCAGATGCATTCCAAACAGTTGCTGAATAGAATGTTGGCTGAAAAAGGATAGCCGTTGTATCTGTTTTGCCATTCTGGGTAAAATAAATACTGCGTGGTCTTGTTGTCGAATCTGCTGTTTGATTAATAATTGTACGGAAGCAATTCATATGGTGAGTACCCTTATTAAGAGCAACTTCAATCTTACCAATATTCAAGGTCTCGGTTACCGGTAATTTAAAGAAGAAATTACCTTGCACTTCTTTACCCAACGGTACTTCGAATGTATCAATAACGATCTGGATTCCCTCTCCCGGTGCCGGTGGCTCCATATAAACGTTACCTTCAGCATCATACCAACGGTGGGCTTGGACTGGTGGTGTTACTTCGGTTGTTTTACAACCAACAACACCTCCGAAAACAGCGCAAACAAGCGCTAACTTAATCAATTTCATAACTTTATGTTTTGAGTGTAACAATGTGTAACATTACTATACCTTCTATTAGACACAAAAAAATAACCCAAAGTTACAAAAACATAAGAAAAAAGACAGAATTTGTTAAATCCTGTCTTTTATCTCAAGTATTACCCAAATCTTACCAAGTATGAATCACGGTATAGCTCAATTTCTTCTCCGAACGGGCTTTGACAGGAACATGGAAGATGATTGTTGAAGCATTTTTCTTATCGAATGGGATTGATGACTTTGTGATATCCCAGCTATAACCGACATTCTCGGTGACATCTATTGTGACATCTTCGTCTTTGCGGTTTTTTAGATTGACTTCAACGCTTTCCGACGAAGAATGCCCTCCGAGATTGCGAGAATCGGTCACTGTCCGTTCGCCAAGAATATCAAATGCGTCGCCTACTTTAAGCGATATTTCCTCATCTCGTGGGGTATGCTGTATGCGATCTTCGCCGACAAACTCTAATGAGCCGTCTTTATCGCGTTTCATTACACGAATCACACCTTCGGGCAATGGCATTCCCATATTATTTTCTTTAAGATTCTTAAAGTTGATCGATACCTCTACATTGCGCCCTCCATTATAGGTATAGACTTTCTCCGAGCGAACACCGGTTGTGTTGAGCAATGAAATTTGTTTTACTTCATTATTAT
>JANYDV010000212.1 GCA_025363505.1 Bacteroidota bacterium | reverse complement strand
CTCGCAAGTGCGATCACAGCACCTGCACCGGCGGCTAAACCATTGACCGAAGCAATAATAGGTTTTTCGAGCTGACGCATATTGAGTATCAATTCGCCGGTCATACGCGTAAACTCCAGCAAGCCTTTCGTATCACGTTTCAGGAGTTCGGCGATGATTTCATTAACATCACCACCCGAGCAAAACCCGCGACCTTCACCTTCGATTACAACTACTTTTACGTCGTCATCAAAACGAAGCTGATACATTAAATCGGTCAAATCGCGATAGACCTTGAACGTCAGTGAGCCAAGTGTTTTTGGTCGGGCGAAACGAACCCTTGCGATGTGATTCGTAACGGAATAATGGAATGAGTCTGTTTTCATAGATGATGAAACAACTTGTAAAGTAAAGTATTCCGTACAATGAAATTCCTATTCTAAAATATGAGCACCAAACTTCCGGCAATAATAAGACCTGCACCGATTGCTGTTTTTATCGTAAGAATTTCTTTAAGAAACACTGCGGCAAGTATGATCACAAATGCCACACTGAGTTTGTCGATCGGCGCGACCTTAGATGCATCCGCTAACGAGAGTGCTTTGAAGTAGAAGATCCACGACAGACCCGTCGCAAGACCGGAGAGCACCAAGAAAATAATATTTTCCCGACTAAGTGATGGAAGTTCTTTTGCACTTCCTCGCGCAAATACGATACCCCAAGCGATAAGGAGTATTACTACTGTTCTGATAGCCGTAGCAAGATCGGAGTTGATACCTTTAATCCCAACCTTTGCAAAGATGGCAGTTAATGCGGCAAATACCGCGGATAACAATGCATATATCCACCACATAGTACGCTCCTACTATAATAAAGTTGTCTCTATTCAACAGTAGAACGAGGTTAATCTGTTCGTCCCATCGCCCCAAATACGAATAATGTTATCGAATTATTATGTAATAATTACGTGGGACTTATAAACAAAAAATGGGAGCATCATAACGATTAGATAATATTTAAGTAACGATTAGAAATTTATCATTGGGTACTTTTGCATCTGTTTTAATACAAAAATCCAAGAATTCAGTAATTATTGATCGTAACCTTTATGAAAAAGATTCTTTTGTTTCTTATATTATTGTTAGTGAGCACAACGGGAGTGTTCGCTCAACAGATTATTCTCCAGGACAGTATTGTCGGAAGCATGACACTGTCAGCAGATAAAACCTATCTCATTCGCGGCTTCGTGTATATCGTTGATGGTGGGACCCTTACCATCCCAGCTGGAACTGTGCTCTTCGGCGAAAAATCGTCTAAAGGTACACTTATTGCTGAACGTGGTGGAAAGATCATCGCCCAGGGAACAGCACAAAAGCCAATTATCTTCACCAGTCAATTCCCAGTAGGCGGACGCGCATCAGGTGATTGGGGCGGTATCGTTCTTTGCGGTAAAGCACCGATCAATCAGAATAATAGCATCAATGGCGGTCTCTTCGATGGCGGTGACGCTCAGATCGAAGGCGGACCACGCTCACATTATGGCGGAACAGATGTTCATGACTATAGTGGTAAGTTGAGTTATGTCCGTATCGAATTTCCTGGCATCGCTCTTGCACCAAATAATGAGATCAACGGTCTTACACTTGGTGGTGTCGGTGATTATACTGTACTTGATCACATTCAAGTCAGCTATTCAGGTGATGATTCGTATGAATGGTTTGGTGGGACGGTCAATGAAAAATATTTGATCGCCTTCAAAGGTCTTGATGATGAATGGGATACCGATTTCGGATATAGCGGTAAAGCACAGTTCTGTGTCAGCCTTCGTGATCCGAACATTGCAGACGTTTCAGTATCGAATGGATTTGAATCGGATAATGATAATCCGGCAAATTTCTGGAATCCGCGTACATCAGCAATATTCTGTAATATGACTGTTGTCGGACCACAATCGGATACGTCGCAAGTCGTTAACCCATTGTTTGGTCGTGGTGCTCATATCCGTCGCAATACATTGTTGAACATCTACAACTCTATTGTCATGGGCTGGCCTACCGGTATTTTGTTTGATCAAACCGGTGTAACAAATGCATCAATTGGTGACACGATCCAAATCAGAAATTGTATCTGGGGCGGTCTTCGTGTTGGTAATGATTTCGTTTCAAATGTCAGCGGTTTTAATGCAGGCTACTGGTTTGCTACCCCAAGTTTTGGTAATCGTGGATTTACGCAGCCATCGTCGATTCTCTTAGCAGCTCCGTTCAATCTAACGGCCCCAGACTGGACGCCGAAGTTAAACTCTCCGGCATCAACTGGAGCAAGCTTCACAAATCCACGTCTTGCTAATGATCCATTCTTTACCAAAACAACATACGTCGGTGCATTCGGTCCGGGACCTCGTTGGGATTCGCTCTGGAGCAATTACGATCCGCAGAATACCAATTATAACGGTATTGCTCAGGCAGTTGTAACTGATGTAAATTTCCCGACAATCTCTGTCAACACGACAAAAGACTCGGCAGTTGTTGTGATTAAAAATGCAGGCTATTCACCAATTCAGATCACTAACACTGCACTTCTTGATTCATCACGTTTCAAGATCATTGGTGCATCATACCCATTCTCATTGCAACGCGGTGATACGAAAACTATCACAATCCGCTTTGCTCCAAACGATACCACAACCGTCACTACAAAGCTTCGTTTTACCACATCTGATGCACAGATTGTTGATGTCAATCTCAAAGGTAAAGCAGCGACTCCTGCTCCGATCCTTACGGTTGCTTCATCACTTGACTTTGCGTTGGTCCGTGCTAATGAATCTGTCGATCATACGCTTGATATTTCGAACACCGGTACGGCAACCTTGTCATTGACAAGTTTCTCGATCACCGGAACAGACGCTCAGCAATTCACGATCGTCGGCGGAAGTCCATTTTATGATATTGCACCAGGTGCTAAGCAGACCGTAACAATTCGCTTCTCACCGACCAGCGTTGGTGATAAATCAGCTACATTTCAATTTAGCAATAATGCGACCGGCGGCATCAAAACAATTTCGCTTACCGGCAAAGGCATTATTGTGTACGGACAAGATGTCTTGAAAGATAGTATCGTTGGTAATGTGACCTTGACCAATGACCGCACGTGGTTAATCCGCGGTTTCGTCTATGTTGTCAATGGTGCAACACTTAACATCGAACCTGGCACAGTAATCTTTGGTGAAAAAGCAACAAAGGGAACACTCATCGTTGAACGCGGCGGCAAACTTAATGCCGAAGGCACTCAGTCTGAGCCGATTTTATTCTTGAGCCAACAAGCTCCGGGACAGCGCGCATCAGGTGATTGGGGCGGTCTTGTTCTTTGTGGTAAAGCACCGATTAATCAAAACAATAGTATTAATGGTGGTCTTTTTGCCGGCGGTGATGCTCAGATCGAAGGAGGTCCGCGTTCACATTATGGTGGAACAGACGTCAATGATAATAGCGGGAAGTTAAGATACATCCGTATCGAATTCCCTGGTATCGCTCTTGCGCCGAACAACGAGATCAATGGTCTTACAATGGGTGGTGTCGGTGCCGGAACTACGATCGATCACATCCAAGTAAGTTACTCCGGTGATGATTCGTACGAGTGGTTTGGTGGCACAGTGAATGCAAAGTATCTTATTGCATTAAAAGGTCTTGATGATGATTGGGATACTGACTTTGGCTTTAGCGGTAAAGTGCAGTTTGCTGTCAGTCTTCGCGACCCGAATATTGCTGACGTTTCAACCTCAAATGGTTTTGAGTCAGATAATGATAATCCTGCAAATTTCTGGAATCCGCGTACATCAGCGATATTCTGTAATATGACTGTCGTTGGTCCGCAATCAGATACCGGACAAATCGTAAATCCATTGTTTGGTCGTGGCGCTCATATACGTCGCAATACATTGTTGAATATCTATAACTCTGTTGTGATGGGATGGCCTACCGGATTATTGATGGATCAGACAGGTGTTACACTTGCTTCGACCAATGATACCTTACAGGTCAGGAATAACATCTGGGCAGGTCTTCATATCGGGAAGGCATTCACGTCAAATATCCCTGCATTCGATGCTACCGCTTGGTTCAAAAGTGTAGCATATGGTAATAGTGATTTTGTACAGCCTGCTGAAGTAAAACTTTCAGCACCGTTCAATCTCTCTGCTCCGAACTTCACTCCAACAACCGGCTCGCCGGCACTTGTTGGTGGTAGTTTTGCAAATGCTCGTTTGAGCGATCCATTCTTTCAACCGACCACTTATCGTGGTGCGTTTGGTCCGGGACCTCGTTGGGATTCGATTTGGACAAATTATGACCCAATGAATCTCGTCTATGCTCCGAAGCCAACACTTGCACTTACTGCGATCAACTTCGGTCAGACAAAAATCAATACTTCGAAAGACTCTATTGTGACCGTCGTTCTTATGAACACCGGCAATGTAGTCTTGAGCGTCTCTTCATGGGGCTTGCTCGATTCATCGCTCTTTACGATCATTGGCGGCACTGCACCGTTCACCGTAAAAGCAGGTGGTTCGAAATCAATTACATTACGCTTCCATCCGAAAGCAGTTGGTTCGTTCAATACGAAACTTCGCTTTGCTTTCACTACCGGTGAACAGGCTCAGGAATTAGCACTCAACGGCGAAGGCGTTCTTGACGCAGGTGTAAGTAATATGATTGCAACACGCTCAATAGAGTTGTTCCAAAACTCGCCAAATCCATTTAATGAAAATACAGAGATCTCTTACTTCTTGCCAAAAACGTCTATCGTTTCACTTGAAGTTCTTGATGTTACCGGAAAGATCCTTAGCGTACTCGCAACCGGTATGCAACAAGAAGGTCTCCATTTAAGTCATTTTTCTTCGACAGGATTGACCAACGGAACATATACTGTTCGCTTGACTGTCGGAAATGATGTCATGACAACTCGAATGATGTTAGTGAAGTAAAACAATATCGTTCGATTGACAATTTAATCTCATTGGCTCCGGCGAATTCTCGCCGGAGCCTTACTATTTAGGACAATCATTATGATGTTACGTAGAATATCCTTTTTCCTTCTGTTGTGTGTGGCTTTTGTAAGCCCAGTGTTGTCATTACCCCTTGTCAAAGTTACGGGCACGATCAGTGATGCAAAAACCGGTGAACGTCTCATTGGTGCTATTATAGCAATCGAGGGGACCAAAAAAGGTGCAAAGACAAATCTGAATGGTGAGTTCTCACTTCAAATAGAAGCCGGGACCTATAATCTTAAAGTATCGTATTTAGGATACAAGAAAAAAATTCTTGAAAACGCCCAGTTGGACCCAGGCGAAACTAACCATATTGATATTCTTCTTGAAAGTTCTACGCTTCAAGGAGAGGACGTCGTGGTGACAACAAAAATAGCATCGGAAACGCAAACGGCACAATTGATGGATCGCAAACGTGCAGCCACAATGAACGATGCAATCAGCGCAGAGCAAATTCGTCGTTCGCCGGATGCAACAAGTGGAGATGCAATCAAACGCATCTCGGGTGTGACGATCGTTGATAACAAATTTGTTGAAATTCGAGGTACAAGCGAACGATATAACAATGCGGTGCTCAATCATTCGGCACTTGCCAGCACCGAGCCGGATAAGAAATCATTTTCGTTCGATCTATTACCCTCAAATTTGATTGACAATACTGTTGTATCAAAAACATTTACTCCAGACCTTCCTGCAAATTTTGCCGGTGGGTTAGTTCAAGTCAACACCGTCAACTTTCCGGATAAATTCTCCGCAAAGCTTTCGCTTGCCGGTGGGTATAACACTTCAACGACCGGCGCAGCATTCACAAGCTATCAAACAGGTGGCAGTGACTGGCTTGGTTTCGATGATGGTACTCGTGCATTGCCATCCGGATTTCCGTCAACCAGTATAAACGACGCAACCATTAGCTCGCAAGACATTCAAAAATATGGTTTACTTTTCAAAAATAATTGGGCGCCAAAAATTAAAACTGCAGGGATAAACAAAAGCTTTGCTTTCTCGATAGGTGATCAGTTTACTATTGCTGATAATGATTTCGGTTACATCGGCTCGCTATCTTACAAAACAGGTTACGACCACAACAGTATTCAACGTAATGATTACAATGGCGACAAAACGCCGATCTACGAGCGAAGCGGTTCAAGCGACGTGATCAATGTACTATGGGGTGGTTTGTTCAATATTACTTACAAACTTAATGAAAATAGCATTATCAGTTTAAGAAATCTTTACGATAAGACTTCGGACGATCAGGTCGTTGTACTTGCCGGAAAAGATTATGCCAATACATTTCAAGATAAACAGACGAGCTTTCATTATACCGAACGAAGTCTTTATTCCGGTCAGCTCACGGGCGAACATTTAATAGAAGATCTTGGGAAAGCAAAAGTTGAATGGCGACTTTCGCATGCAGCATCAACTCGTTCGGAGCCTGACCTCCGCCGTTATGTGCTTGCACGTGGTTTTGATGCGCTTGATAACACACCTTATTTTGCTTCGATCTCTGCTTCCCCCGACCCCAAAACAGGCGGGAGATTTTTTTCGGATATGAGTGAGCAAAATAATGAGGGCGGTCTTGATATTACCATTCCCGTTAGCAGTTCAAAATTAAAAGTTGGGGGAATGATCGATTCAAGAACCCGTGAATTCTCGGCTCGTGTACTTGCCTACAAACTTGCCACACCAAATTTCTTATTACTGTACTCGAGTATTGATACATTATTTGCTCCGGAGCATATCGGACCACAGGGCTTTCAGATTGCTGAGATTACGAATCCCAGTGATCACTATGATGCCAGCGAGCATATTGGCGCAGGTTATGCAATGCTTGATCTTCCATTTACAATAGGTACATCTCAGCTGCGTGTTATTGGTGGTGCTCGGATCGAGCAGTCATCACAACAGCTCAATTCCGGAATTTTGGGAGGTGGTACTGTTCATTATGATCGTCCTCATACCGATGTCTTACCATCAATCAATGTGGTGTATTCGGTCAATGATCAGACCAATATTCGTTTGGCGGCGACACAAACTGTTTGCCGACCGGAGTTTCGTGAGATTGCACCATTTGCATTTTATGATTTCGAACTTGGATCGTTGATACAAGGTGATACGAATATCGATCGCGCACTCATTCGTAATCTCGATTTTCGTGTAGAATATTATCCGACTGCCGGAGAGTTACTTTCAGTCTCGGCGTTTCATAAGCGCTTTGAAGGGGCTATCGAAGCAACAGATCAAGGCTCGAACAGCGTCAAAAGTTGGGCAAATGCAAAACAACCTGCCATCAATTATGGTGTGGAGTTTGAGATTCGGAAGAACCTTGGTTTCTTTGGTAATTTCTTTAGTAATATTATCTTCAGCGGTAACTATACCTATATCGTTTCGAAAGTAAATGTTCACGAGCTTACAAACGGACAGCAAGAAGAACGTCCGATGCAAGGTCAATCGCCATATTCTATCAATCTTGGTTTGCTATTTGTTGAGCCGAACCTTGGTACTTCGGTGAACTTGCTGTATAACACTTATGGCAAACGCATTGCTGAAGTAAACCCGTATACCGGAGATCTCTATGAAATGCCTCGTGACCTTGTCGATCTCAGTATTTCGCAATCGCTCTTCGAAAAGTTGGAAATAAAATATACGATCAAAGATATTCTAGCTCAACCTCAGTTGTTTGTCAATGATGGGAAAATAAATCGTTCGAACCAACGCGGCTCGGTACACTCATTTTCTGTTTCAGTAAAATTATAATGAATTTGTTTATTTTTTTTATAAAAAATTGATACAATTCGTTTCATTAGAACTTCGTCCATTAAAAAGGCGGCTTTGTGCCGCCTTTTTTATTAATTGAGATCGTAGAGTAAGAAGTGGGAAGCCTCATTTGCATTAATTGCTATCTCAGTTTCGTCTTCAATCCCGATGCCATCGCCGGTAGAAACAGTATTACCACTAACAGTTAATGATCCGGAGATTACTTGTAACCACACGGCTCGTCCGTTTTGTAGTGAAAAGTTTAGACTGGTTGCTTTATCAAGCAACGAGGCATACACTTTTGCATCTTGTCCAATCGTGACCGAACCGTCTGCTCCGTCAGGGCTTGCGATAAGCCGAAGCTGATTTCTCTTTTCAGCATCTTCAAATCGTTTTTGTTCATAGCTTGGAGTGACATTTTTTTCTTTTGGGAAAATCCATATCTGATAGAGATAGAGTTCTTCATTAAACGGATTTGTCTCGCTATGAAAGACGCCAGTCCCGGCACTCATCCGTTGCACATCACCAGGACGGATCAAACCCGAGTTACCCATACTGTCTTGATGTTCTACAGCTCCGGAAAGAACGTAGGTGATAATTTCCATATCACGGTGTGGGTGCATCCCAAAGCCTCTGCCGGCAGCAATTTTATCTTCATTCATCACCCGTAAGGTACGGAAGTGTATCCATTTGTCATCGTGATAGTCGGAGAAAGAAAAAGTGTGATGGGTGTCAAGCCAACCCATATCTACATGTCCTCTGTCATCTGCTTTTCTGATCGTTATCATACATTCAATAAGTATAATTAATTGAGCATATATACGTATTCACGTTGGGGATGTTCCCGAAGAAATGTTGGGCAATAAAAAAGCCTGTCGAGGTCACTCAAAAAGAGCATGGCTCGTCACAGGCTATGTCCGCGAAATTCGTATAGAGTTGTTTACGCGGCCACTACAATAAAGAACTCGACACCGTCGATTTTGTTACACTTGGCGCTGAAGAAAACCAATTGGAATATGAAATTGTCAATAAAGAATATCGCCGTTAGTCTTTTACTATTGTATGGTTGCGGTAAAAAGGAAGCCGATATCCCGCTGCCCAAAACAGAGCCACCTGCACCGACAGTGCCTTCGGCACCAACTGTTGGGTTTGATATTGTCAACACGTTTCCGCACGACTTCGAAGCGTTTACAGAAGGTTTACAATACTATAATGACTTCCTCTATGAAAGCACGGGACTGAACGAACACTCTCATCTTCGCAAGCTTGATTTAAAGACCGGGAAGACACTCCAAAATCTTGATTTGGATAAACAATACTTTGGGGAAGGGATTACTATCCTCAATTCAAAGATCTACCAACTAACGTACGCATCCCATATTGGATTTATCTATGATCTGAGCACCTTGAAGAAACTCGGCTCCTGGAATTATCAAGGCGAGGGTTGGGCGCTGACCAATGATGGCACGAATATTATTATGTCAAATGGTTCGAGTACTATTCTCTATCTTGATCCAAATTCGCTCGCGATTACAAAGAGTCTCCAAGTAACCGACGGTGGACTGCCGGTCGAACGGCTAAACGAACTTGAATATATCCGAGGTGAAATCTGGGCGAATATTTGGCAGATAGATCGTATTGCGAGGATCAACCCTTCCTCCGGAAAAGTTATCGCATGGGTTGATTGTGCTAATCTAATTACTCCGCAAGAACAGCAGCACGCCGACGTGCTCAATGGCATAGCCTACGACCAAAAGAATGATCGTATTTTTATCACCGGGAAACTCTGGTCAAAAATCTTCGAGATTAAACTCAAATCACCACTAACGTCGGCACAATAATAGAGATGCAACAAATAGAATATTTATCATTGGTCTTTGAAGTATCGCTTGAAGACGAAGATTCTTTGCAAGGATATTTTCTGCTCAACTATGACCCGCAAGGATTTGAAGAACAGTCAAACGGATCGTTTGTCGTTCATCTTTTAAAGACACAATGGAATGATGATTCCAAGCAAAACCTCTCAGCTTTTCTTGCGACATTGAATGGACGAATTACACTTGTCGATACCATTACCCAAGCAACCACAGATTGGAATGCCCAATGGGAAGCCTCGATCGAACCGCTTCGTATCTCTGAGGATCTGATGATAACCCCAAGTTGGAAGCTCGAAGAAGCGAATGCATCCGGCGCAACCTTTCAAATTGTCATAGACCCAAAGATGAGTTTCGGCACCGGCCATCATGAGACCACTCGTCTTTGCTTGAAGATGATCGAACATATTGTTTGCACAGACAAGAAGATTCTCGATCTTGGCTCGGGCACAGGTATTCTCGCACTATATGCAATGATGCGCGGTAGCGTACATGCAATAGCGGTTGATACTGATGAATGGGCATTTGAGAACTCGAAAGAAAATTGTGAACGCAATGGATACGGCAGTAAAAAAATAGAACTGCGCTTAGGTAAATTATCGACTGTCGTTTCACCGGAAGAACAATTTGACATTCTCATTGCAAACATTCATCGAAATGTTCTACTGACGATCAACAATCAGATTGCTGATCATCAACGCAGCGGTGGTGTTCTCATTCTCTCAGGATTGTTAGAATATGACGCCGATGAAGTTATCGAAGCCTACCAAGCTTCAGGGTATCAACTTCAAGAACGCCTCCAAGAAAACGAATGGGTGTGCTTGCGATTTAGTTACAACGGCTGAAATGCGAATAGCTGTTATTGATATAGGCACAAACACGGTGTTGATGCTGATGGCTCAAAGCAGCACCGACTCGTTGCCGATTATAATACGTGATGAACATTCGATCGCTCGGCTCGGGGAAGGAGTAGACAACACTAAACATATTAGCGAAGAAGCCTATAACCGTTTTTCTGAAATTATGAAGCGGTATAGCAACTTGATTAGTATAAGTAATATTGATCGCGTGGTGGCATTTGCAACCAGCGCAATGCGTGATGCAGAAAATCGTCAAAGTATTATTAGTCGGATACAAGAAGACTTTGGAATTAGTATTGAACTCCTCAGTGGTGATGACGAAGCACATTGGAGTTTCTGTGGTGCACTGTATGGTTTGAAGACGGAGCAATTCCGTGGTTCGATAGCAACAATTGATATTGGTGGCGGTAGCACTGAAATTTCAATCGGCACCGATTGTGTATTTCATAGTGGGACAAGTATTGATATTGGTGCGGTCAGAATAAAAGAGCGTTTTTTATCTTCGAATATGGAAGATAGCATTTTAAAAGCCAGGTCATATATTCGAACTCAGCTCGTAGAAGCAACAACAACTCTACCCAAGCCGCATTCGCTTATTGCTGTTGCAGGAACGCCGACTTCGCTTGCGGCAATGAAACATCAGCTCCGGGAATTTGATGTTACTATTGTCGATGGCACTACTATTGAGATTGATGAGCTTTCGAGATTAATTGATGAAATGTTTTCGATCACCGTTGGTGAGCTAATCTCTCGATATCCGGCGATTTCTCCTGCAAGAGCCGATATTCTTCCGGCAGGTTCGTTGATACTGTATGAAGCGATGGTCCAGATGGGTCTTGAGCAAGTTCGTGTTAGTACAAAAGGTCTTCGATATGGTATTTTATTGCGAGAATTAAGTAAGTAATGAGATAATTCGGAAAGAGAAAATCTTGGTAATTTTCAGTTCTCTGTTTTCAAGTTCGATTTTCTCCGTAATTTTGCACTTTCACCCACTTTTTAATAGAATTATAATTTATGCGGATTCTTGTTCTGGGTTCTGGGGCACGTGAGCACGCTATTTGTTGGAAACTAAAGCAATCGCCAATCGTTACGCAGCTATACTGTGCACCGGGCAATGCCGGAATAGCACAGGCAGCCGAATTGGTGAGTGATCTTGTGGCAACCGATGCAAAATCGGTCATCGGCTTCGCACTTCGCGAACGGATCGACTTAGTGGTTATCGGACCGGAAACGCCGCTTGCTGCCGGTGTAGCTGATATGCTTGATGAAGAGCATGTACCTGTCTTCGGACCTCATCGTAATGCCGCAATACTCGAAGCCTCAAAAGCATTTTCAAAAGAGTTTATGCATCGGCACAATATCCCGACGGCTCGGTATGCTGTTTTTACCGCACCTGAACAATTAGAAGCTCGTACCTTCCTTCGCCATCTTAACTATCCTGCTGTTATTAAAGCTGATGGGCTTGCTGCCGGCAAAGGGGTGATTATTGTTGAGACCGAAGCCGAAGCAATTGATACGATGGATGATATTTTCAGCCGCCGTATTTTCGGTGAGGCAGGGACGCGCATTGTGATCGAAGAATTTATGGAAGGTGAAGAAGCGAGTGTTTTTGCACTCACCGATGGTATTGACTATGATACTCTCATCCCTGCACAAGATCACAAGCGTTTACTCGATGGTGATCGTGGTAAGAACACCGGCGGAATGGGTGCTTATGCACCGGCTCCGATTGTGACACCCGCCATACTTGAGCAGATTCGCAGAGAAATCATCGAGCCAACACTTCGAGGACTCCGTGAAGAGAATCGACCATATAAAGGGCTTCTCTACGTAGGTGTGATGATCAAAAATGGCAGAGCAAGAGTCGTTGAGTACAATGTGCGTTTTGGTGATCCCGAGGCACAGGTTGTTATTCCATTATTACAAGGTGATTTTGCGGAGATTTTACTCGCTTGCGCAACAGGGAGACTCAAAGAACATTTGCCACTGAAACATTTTGATGCGACAGCAGTGACAATCGTGATGGCAAGCCAAGGGTATCCCGAGTCATACGAAACCGGAAAAATGATAGAAGGACTCGATCATTTTAATCAACAACGTGAAATCGAACATGGGGTTGCCGTTTTTCATGCAGCGACAAAGCTCGATGAGTTGGGACATATTGTGACTTCCGGCGGTAGAGTACTTTCTGTAACGGCTATTGGGTACGCTGATGAATTACAACAAACTATTACTACCGCATATAACGCTGTTCACGAGATTTCTTTTGACGGCGCATATTATCGTGCTGACATTGGGCACAAAGGTATTAAAGCGTAACGTAGTTAAATAAAAAAATGGCTGTGATACGAGAGTATCACAGCCATTTTTAATTTGAAAAAATGAAAGATTAATATCCGAATATTTCTTCAAGTGAGAGTTCTTTCACAGGTCCCCATTTCTGAAGTTTTTTCATATCAATTTTATCTTTTGAGCCAAGTACCAAGATCGTATAGTGATGATCTTTGATATATTGTTTCTGAAAATTATTAATCGTATTGAAATCCATTGATGGTACTTGAGTATATACATCATGGCGAATATCATGATCGAGCCCGAGTTTTCGGGCTGTCTCGTAGTTAAATAGGATGTTTTCTCGAGTGATACGTTCGGTTTCAATCTTCTTCAAAATAGCGTCTTTCGATTGATCAAAAAGCTTGTCCGCTTTCGGAAGGGTCTCGAAGAGCTCAAACATTGCATCCATTGTCTCAGGTAGCTTGTCGGCTTGAGTACCTACATACGAGAAAACGAAATTCGGCTTATTCATTTTTGTTGGTCCTTGATAGTTTGACCACACTGAATATGCAAGTGCCTTTGATTCACGAATAGTTTGGAATACTACCGAAGACATACCACCGCCAAAGTACTCATTGTACATCGTCTGTAATGGTACTTTTGTGGGGTCATACATATATGATTTTGAAAGGAATATTACCTCTGCCTGCTGCATTTCAAAATTTACGAAATACACTTTGTTCTCATTAGTCTCTTGAGTTATATACTCCTCAACTTTCGGCAGCGGTGCGAGATGAGAGGGCACTTTGTGCATTTTCGCAAGCATCGATGATATCGTTGATGCTTGTTCAGGTCCGTAATAGAGAATGTGATGTTCAAACGTTGGCAGTGTTTTGATTTTCGCAATCAGTTCTTCAGGCTTAAGTGCGCGAAGTTCGCTTTCCGAAAGGATATCCCTTGTTGGGTTGTACTTCCCATATTTACCATAGTCATACATCGCGCTTCGTAAGATCGTCCCTTTGTCTTGTTTGGCATCAGTACGACCTTTGAGTGTACGATCGACTAACTTGCCGAGCGCTTCAGCATCAGATATTGGCGAAGAGATCAGTTGCTCAAGCAACGTCACGCCCTGGCTAAAATTTTTCTGTAAGCCGGTGAGTGAAACGTACACTTGATTTTGTGTCGCTGATACGTTAAGGCTTAAGCCGAGACTATAGAGTTTTTTCTTTACGTCTTCTGCTTTCATGTTTCCTGTGCCAAGGAAGTCGAGATAGCCAAGTGCAAACGCCATTTTTTTGTCTTCGTGCGAGCCCATATCAAGCAAGTAATAGAGCGAGAACAGATTATTTTCGGTATTGCGCAAGTAATGAAAGGGTACATTCCCCGGGAGGGATGACATCTGAATATCTTTTTTGTAATCAATAAATTTTGGAGCAATGTTCTCGGTCGAAGTCGCGATCAAACTTTTCAAGAATGGTGATTCAGCCTCACGATTGACCGACACGCCGGTAATCTGAGGCTTTTCTACTTTCGGTGAATTACGATGTCCGAGTCGTTTATAGATTACCACGTAATTGTTACGGTAATACTTATTTGCTACGTCCATAATTTCTTTTTTGCTGATCTTGGAGAGATCATCAATTTGTGAAACAATGGTATTCCATTCCTGATGATGAATAAACGATTCCATCATAGCATTGACTCGTGCATCATTGTTTTGATTTCCCTTGAGGCGCTGAACAGTAAGATCATTGATAATAGCCGGAATTAGTTCATCGCTAAAATCACCCTTCTTTACTTTCTCGACTTCAGCAAGCATAAGCGTTTCTACTTCTTCAAGTTTCTGCCCTTCGAGAGGCGCACCTTGAAAATGATGGATACTATAGTCTTTCTGTTGCAACATCCAAGTACTGGCATTGAGTACTTTTTGTTTTTGATTGAGATCAAGATCCATCAAACCGGCAACTCGGTTTGAAAGAATCATATCAATCATTGTTGCGACTAATGCTTCGCGTGATGAAATTCCGGGCAGGCGGTAGCCCATATACACATTTTCGGGATCAGGTCCTAATACTTCACGACGGATTGGCGAGGTAATTTCTTCTTCGGGTTGAAACGAAAAAGCTGGGACAGGTTTTGGTTGTAAAATGCTAAACTGTTTATCAATGTCAACGATCGTTTTATCCATATCAAGATCGCCCGCGAGAACAATTGCCATATTATTTGGGATATAATTTTTGGCAAAGTATTCTTCGATTTTTTTGATAGAAGGGTTCTTCAAATGTTCGACCGTACCGATGGTTGTTTGAGTGCCATAAGTATGATGCTTGAATAGCTGCGCCATCAACTCTTCATCTTCGGCTTCTCCGTCATTATCAAGACCTCGATTTTTCTCTTCGTACACCGCTTCAAGTTCTGTATGAAATAGTCTCAAAACAGGATGACGGAAACGCTCAGATTCAATTTCAAGCCATTTATGAATTTGATTTGATGGAATGTCATTCACATAGATTGTCTGTTCAAACCAGGTAAAAGCATTTGTTCCTTTTGCCCCGATTGCACCGAGCATTTTATCATATTCGTTGGCGATTGCATAGGTTGCAGCAACACCGGAGACCGAGTCGATCTCGTGATATTTGCGTTTGCGTTCGGTGGGATCAGTTGTCTTGCGGTAATCCTCAAAGCGGTTAGTAATCTCATCGAGCAACGGTTTCTCTTTTGCATAGTCGAGACTTCCGAAACGGTCGGTACCCTTAAAAAGCAAATGTTCAAGATAGTGTGCCAGCCCCGTTGCATCAGAAGGGTCGTTCTTACTGCCGGCACGAACGGCAATCATTGTTTGAATGCGAGGTTCATTTTTATTGACAGAAAGATACACTTTAAGACCATTTTGTAGTGTATATATTCTAGCTCCGAGCGGATCACCGGAGACCGTCGTGTATTTATATTTTCCGTCAGCAGAGGTATGCTCTTCGACTTTATATTCATTTTTAGCCGAGACTAAACTCGCGCTGCAAACGAAAACAATTACCAATATCAGTGTACGCATGATTAAGATGGAATTTGATGAATAAGTTTGACTCACTTAC
>JANYDV010000044.1 GCA_025363505.1 Bacteroidota bacterium | reverse complement strand
GCCCGTGCATCGCCGCGTTCTTTATGGGATGAACGAACTCGGGATGGCACCGAACCGCGCCTACAAAAAAAGCGCTCGTATCGTCGGTGAAGTCCTGGGTAAATTCCATCCGCACGGTGATACATCGGTCTATGATGCGATTGTTCGTATGGCGCAAGATTTCTCGATGCGCGCAATGCTCGTCGATGGACAGGGCAACTTCGGCTCGATGGATGGCGATAGCCCTGCGGCTATGCGTTATACCGAGGTCAGGCTTACGCCGCTTGCGACAGAGATGCTCCGCGATCTCGAAAAAAATACGGTCGAGTTCGGTCCAAACTTCGACGATACGCTCCAGCAGCCGTTGGTGCTGCCTGCGGCGTTCCCAAATCTATTAGTCAATGGCGCAACCGGTATTGCCGTTGGTATGGCGACCAACATACCGCCCCATAATCTTGGTGAAGTGATCAAAGGTTGTCTCGAATATATCAAAAATTCCGACATCACCAGCGAAGAATTGATGAAGCATATCACCGCCCCCGATTTCCCGACGGGCGGATTGATCTATGGTTACGAAGGTGTCCGCGATGCCTATACTACCGGCAGAGGACGTGTGATCGTTCGTGCGCGTGCAACGATCGAAACTCAAAAGAACGACCGCGAGTCGATCATCGTATCCGAGATTCCGTTTATGGTCAATAAAGCAACGCTTCAAGAGAAGATTGCTGAATTGATTCGCGACAAAAAACTCGAAGGCATTTCTGATATCCGTGATGAATCCGATAAAGACGGCGTGCGCATCGTCTTCGATCTCAAACGTGATGCTGTTGCAAAAGTGGTGCTGAACAATTTGTACAAGCACACACAAATGCAAACGACCTTCGGCGTTATTATGCTGGCATTGGTCAAGGGCATCCCTCGTGTGCTCAAGCTCCGCGAGATGATCAAGTACTACGTCGAGCATCGTGTTGATGTTATTCGCCGCAGAACGCAGTTCGATCTTACCGCAGCCGAAAAACGCGCGCATATCTTAGAAGGCTATGTCATTGCGCTTGATAATATCGACGAGATCATTCAGCTCATCAAAAAATCGAAAGACACCGATACTGCCCAACAAGGGTTGATGAAGCGTTTCAAGCTTTCGGAAATCCAATCAAAGGCGATTCTCGAAATGCGTTTACAACGCCTAACCGGTCTCGAACGCACAAAGATCGAAGCCGAGTATCGCGAAGTCATCCAGCTCATCGAGCAACTCAAAGCAATCTTAGCATCGAAAGAATTGCAGATGAAGATCATCTCCGATGATCTTTCGGCTATCTCAGAACGCTTTGCCGACAAACGCCGCACCGAAATTATTTTTGATACCAAAGACTTCACGATCGAAGATATGATCGCCGAAGAAGATGTCGTCGTGACCATTTCTCATACAGGCTTCATCAAACGTTTCCCCGTTTCGGGTTATCGTCGTCAGGGCAGAGGTGGCAAAGGTGTCACGGGTGCCGGAACGAAAGAAGACGATTTTGTCGAGCATATGTTTATCGCCTCGACGCACCACTATATTATGTTCTTTACCAACAAAGGACGGTGCTACTGGCTCAAGGTACACGAAATACCGGAAGCAAGCAGAATATCGAAGGGCAGATCAATTGCAAATCTCCTCGAAAAACCTGCTGATGAACACATCACGGCATTCATCACCGTCAAAGAATTTGATGACAAGCACTACGTCACGATGGTCACCGAGCGCGGCACCATCAAAAAAACGGTACTCACTGCCTACGGCAACGTTCGTCGCACAGGCATCCAAGCAATATCACTCGACGAAAAAGATACGCTCGTTGATGTACGCCTGACTGATGGTTCGCAAGAAATTATCATCGGCACACACGAAGGTATGGCATGCCGTTTCAACGAAAAAGATGTTCGAGATATGGGACGCACCGCAGGTGGTGTCCGTGGCATCACTTTGGAAAAAGGGGACCGAGTCATCGGTATGATCTCACCACGACGCTCCGGCACCAGTGTGCTTGTCGTTAGTGATGAAGGATATGGCAAACGAAGCGAAGTCAGCGACTACCGCCTCACCAAACGCGGTGGCAAAGGCGTCATCACCATGAAAGCGACCGAAAAAACCGGTAAGCTCTTGGCGATCAAAGAAGTGGTTGATAACGATGATCTGATTGTCGTTACCAAAGATGGTCTTGTCATCCGTTCACACGTCAAAGAATTGCGTGTCATGGGTCGCAACACCCAAGGGGTGCGCGTTGTCCGTCTCAATGAGGGCGACAAAGTTGCCGCCGTCGCTAACGTCCCCGCTGATGAAGACGAAGAGTTGAACAAACTCGAAAGCGAAACGCCACCACCAAAAACAAAAACCCCACCGCCACCAAAACAGGCAGGGATTTTTGAATAAAAGTGATGAAGGAATCGGCAGTTATATACTTAACGTATCTGCCGAGAAAATACAACTATCCGGTTGAGTAATTTCATCGATGTTGTTTTGTCATTCCCGCGAAGGCGGGAATCCATAACCATTCGAACCTGGATTCCCGCCTTCGCGGGAATGACAGCTAACGAATGACTTCGTTAGAATGTTAAACTTAAACACACCAGGTATATAACTACCAAGTAATCAAATGTTATAAAAGCGAGTTGTGCTACACAACTCGCTTTTTATTTTTATAGACCACCGTATTTCCAGAAAAAATAAAACATTCGCCTGACTTATCCGTATATATCTATAGATGTTTTTCGACTCTTGAGTCATTTGTCACAGAAGTATTTTAGAAGTGTATAAGCAAGGATTGTATGAATAAGCGGGCACAATATATTTTTTTCTCGGTGATTTTTTCGTTGTTTGGGTTAGTTAATTATTACATTTTTATTCGCGGCTTTCAAGCCTTGCAATCACTGCCTGCTGCCAAGCCCTTCTACATTATAGCGTTTCTGGTCGTCGCGCCGTCGTTTATTATCGGGAAGTTCGTCGAGCGCAAACGTGTTTCGCTCTTTACTGATGTCATGATCTGGATCGGCTCATTCTGGTTTGCGTTTATACTCTATTTCTTTCTGAGTATCGTCTTGCTCGATCTGCTCCGATTAATCAATTCAATATTTAGTATAGTCTCGTTTGCACCCGATCAGTATCCAACCATAAAACTGTGGGTGTTTATTGTTATCAACGCATCAGTATTCCTTGCAATATTATATGGCTATATCAATGCAAAAAATGTAACAGTAAAAACATTTGATCTTCCTATCGATAAGAAAAACCCGCTCCTGAAAGAACTCACGATCGTGATGGCGAGCGATATTCATCTCGGAACGATCATCGGTCGCAACCCGACGCGCAAGATTGTGGAATTGATCAACTCCTTAAAGCCGGATATTATTTTATTGCCCGGCGATATCATCGACAGCGAAGTCGAACCGGTGGTCAAGCAAGATCTCGGCAGTGTTCTTCGCGAATTATCAGCTACCTACGGTGTCTTTGGCGTCACCGGAAATCACGAATATATCGGCGGTGTCGAAGAAGCTGTTCGATATATCCGTGCGCATAATGTTGATGTGCTCCGAGATGAAGTTCGCGAAGTAGCAGGAGTAACGATCATCGGTCGCGAAGACCGCTCCTACCACGGCAGCAATGGCGAAAAACGCAAGACCCTCGGCGAGCTTGCGGCGAATATCGATCACTCCAAACCTCTTATTATTATGGATCACCAGCCGTTCCATCTCAACGAGGCGGAAGAAATCGGGGCTGACCTGCAAGTATCGGGTCACACCCATCACGGACAACTATGGCCCCTAAGCTATATCACCAAACGAATGTATGAAATGAGTTGGGGCTACATTAAAAAAGGCAAGACGCACATCTACGTCAGCTCCGGCGCAGGAAGCTGGGGACCACCGGTAAAAATCGGCAACGACGCCGAAATTATCCAATTCCGATTAAGATTTTCATAACCACCCCATCCTGTCATTCCCGCTATCCTCCCTTGTCATTCCCACGCAACCCCCCCCTGTCATTCCCGCGCAGGCGGGAATCCATCCCCTCAAAACTGGATGCCCGTCTTCACGGGCATGACAAATCGTAATCCCCCCCTGTCATTCCCGCGCAGGCGGGAATCCAGTTCTTACGATTGAGAGAGTAAAAAACCACTCAAAGGGAAATAAAAAATTGTAACCATTTCCAAGTTCGGGTGTCTATTAGAAAGGAGTAAATTATGACCAAAGCACACCATACTAGGATGTACGGCAAGTTCATCATCGTCATTGCGACGATCGCAATAATATTAATCTCGCAGCAAAGCGCACACGCACAATGGATACAGACCAATGGTCCGTATGTCTCGTATGCAAAATCGTTTGCCGCGATTGACTCGGTCGTCTTTGCTTCAACTGATGAAGGTGTTTATCGCACGACAAATGGTGGTGACAGTTGGGAAAATACTGGATTTAAAAAATCATATTATTATACAAACCCAGATATTGTGACAATTGGTAAGATTGCATTTGCGATTTCGGGAAAGACGATTTATCGCAGCACGGATTTAGGTAGTAAATGGGATTCACTCGTAACATACAATGATGGAATCTACGCTTTCTCATCTTCAGGCACAAATTTATATGTTGGTTTGATTAATGGTGTTGCCTTGTCTCGTGATAGTGGTGCAACTTGGGTTGATATTGGTCAACAAATCGGAACTGAAGTAAATGAGGTTGCATTCGATAGTATGAAAATTTTTGCTTCAATCAGTAGTAAAATATTTCAAACTAATGACTTCGGAAAACATTGGCGTGCCATAATTAATAATTATGGTATCACTAAAATCCGAGCAAAAGACAAAGATCTATTTTTAAGCTCTTCAGATGGCGGACTATATCATTATAAAGAACTTGACACAGGCTGGGCTTTTGTTGAAAGTTCTTTGCTCGAAAGGGTTGTAACTTCAATTACATTTTTGGGAACGAGTATTATTGTCGGAACAAAGAGTGGTGTCTATATTTCCTATGATGGAAGTAAAAGCTGGTCTGTGTTTGATAGTGCGTTAATAGAAAGACAGATCTATGATATTTTCGTGTACAATACTAGGATATATATCGGAGCATCTGATGGAGTTTTTATTTCTTCTGATAGTGGTAAACACTTGAGAGAAACTGAAATAAAGAATTATATACCAGTCACTTCGTTTCTTATCAATGATGGTTTTACACTTTTCGCCAATCTCTATTATTCAACAGACCAGGGCAATAGTTGGGTGCTTACATATCCAAATTTCAGTAAAGATGATGGCCTTTCAGGAATGTGCAAAATGGATACTTCTATTTTTGCGATATCAAGGGTTGGTAGATTATATGTCTCGAATAATCATGGATTTTCTTGGGTTCAAATTAGCTTTGACCCTCGGTTAAGATTTGCACGGCTTGGAAGTATTGAGAATGTACTGTTGGCAGGCATATATAGTAACGGTATCCTACGTTCAACAAATAGAGGGCTTACATGGATATTTACTGACAATTATTACCCCACAACAATGTTTACCACAAGTGGATCGACAGTTTTCTCGGCATCAGATTATGATGACCTTCATCGTTCTACTGATTTAGGGCTTACTTGGGAAAATATTACCTTGAATCTCGGATCAGATGCTGTTAATGCAATCGCCGCCGATAGCCCATACGTTTATGTTTGCCCATATAACGGCATCTCTCGTTCAACTGATAATGGCGACACCTTTACCAGTTTTAAGAATAGTATTTCTTCGATGCAATTTAATGCTATCGTTATTAGTGGGAACAGTGTGATCGCGGGGAATGATAGTGGTGTGTTTATTTCGAATGATAGAGGAGAAACTTGGCGGCAGGCAAATGACGGCTTTGAGCGGAATCATCGTGTGCGTTCATTGACTAAAGTTGGTAATATGCTCTATGCTGATGGATCGGGTGTCTGGAAACGACCTCTCTCCGAACTTTCGGTATCAACTATGAAGCAACACTCAGAGGGGGCAATTACTGCAATGCCGAATCCGCTGAATAGTGTAACGACAATTTCCTTTTCGACAACAGAGCTGACACCGACGACAGTCTCGGTGTTCGATTTGTTGGGGAAGGAAGTCGCCGTATTGTTTAATGGGGTACTTGAATCGGGCAAGCATGAGTATTCATGGAATTCGAGGAATGCTCCGCAAGGGATGTATCACTGTGTCGTCAGAATGGGGGAAATTACTAAAGAAGCACAGATAGTGGTGGTGAGGTAGTTAGGAATTGGTCGCTTTGTGACGGCACCATAATTCGTCCACCATTTCAATGTGAGTAATGGCTCAGTAGTGTCCTGAATCTCCGACGGAAGTCGGAGCTAATGGTACTTTGTTCCTCAGATACATCAAAAGGCTCCCAAGAAGTCGATTTTCCTCCTTTCAAACCCGCAACCTTTCCCTTCTATATCCCCCTAAATATCCCAAAAAAAATGAAACAAAATACCCCTTAATTTACGTTTAATGAGGCTATACGAGTAACGCTATTTTTTCTTATTATTGTTACATTATAAAGGATAAAACATTGAGCGCATTACAACAAGTATTTGAGTTAGTCAGACCCGAGAAATCACAACCGGTAATCAGTCGCGAAGCGACCCGTTATTTCTTGGTATGGTTCACCGCCCTTACTGCGGTGCTCTATGGTGGTGGTGTTGTCGCGATGAACCTCTTCGCCGATCCTGCATTCCGTAATGCCGCTCTGACGGGTATGGCACTCTGCACCATTACCAGCTTTATCAGTTTTCTTTTGATCGAATGGGCTATCGATAAACCGAACGAAGTATTTCTCGGTATCGCCTTCGGTTCTATTTTTGTCCGTTTATTCACACTTTGTATCGCCTTCGCTGTTGGGCAGTTTCTCCTGAAACTTTCGGTCTTTGGGTTAGTGACCGGAATGTTCGCGAGTTATTTTGCTTACTTAACTGTTGAGATCGCTTATATCCACAAAAAGCAGCTCATTCGCGGACAATAATATTCAATGAAACAAGGCTTCATCGTCTTTGCTATCTTACTGACTCTGCTGACCGGCAGAGCGATTGCCTCTGAAGAACATCATACCCCTGCCACGGGGAATGCTCCTGCCACGGAGAAAGTAACACCTACCGAATCAACCGAGGCGCACACCGCCGAAGCTCCCGAAAAAGAACAATCAGAAGAAGAATATGAAAACGACATCTACAAGTCCACCCGCGACTCCGTCGATGCCGGTAAGCTCTTCAACCGCGTGCTCGAACATTTGAACGACACCTACGAACTCCATTTCGTAACAGTACACGTTCCATTGCCAATTATGTTTTTCGATGCAATGGGGTTCCATTTCTTTAGTGGTCTCGAAACGCTTGAACATTCGGGCGAGTACAGCCTCAAAACTCGTCACGAGATCGAAGAAGAGAAAAAAGCCGCACAGTTTTTCAAAGTTTCGCCATTCAAACGTGTTGATGGCAAACCAATGGGTTCGTTCTGGGATTTCTCGATTACCGCCAACGTCTTCTTTATGTTGTTGGCATCTCTGCTGGCTATTGCGCTCGCATTCAAAGCTGGTTCGCGTGCCAAGACCCATACGGTCCCCAAAGGCGCTCATAATATCGTCGAAGCAATGGTCGTCTATGTTCGTGACGAGATTGTCTATCCGAATATGGATAAAAAATGGGCAGATCGCACGATGCCGTATTTCCTAACGATTTTCTTCTTTATTCTTATGATGAATATGCTCGGCTTGGTGCCTCTGACCAAAACGCCGACCAGTGCCATTGCCGTTACCATGGCACTCGCACTCTGCACATTCTTCTTGACACAGATTGCCGGTATTCGCGCAATGGGCATTGGCGAGTATCTCAAGCATTTTACCGGCGGGATGATGGATATGGAATTGCCAATCTTTATGAAGGTGGTCTTGATCGCCATTATGACCCCGATCGAGATTATCGGGCTTTTTACAAAGCCGTTCGCATTGATGGTGCGTTTGTTCGCGAATATGACCGCAGGGCACATCGTTATCGGAGCACTTATTGCGCTGGCAATGTTGTTTCAGTCTATTATCGTTGGCTTTACTGTCAGCGTACCGTTCGCGTTGTTTATTTATATGCTTGAGTTGCTCGTCGCATTTATCCAAGCGTATGTCTTTACGACACTTTCGGCAGTATTCGTCGGCATGATGGCACACGAACATCTCGATGAGCACGAGCATGGTGAGTTGGTCTATTAGATAAGACTAACCCCGAAGTAGTGCTCAAGACAGGCGAGCCGAAAAAAAGATTGTTATTAAATACGTATTGTTTCACTGTTCTATAATTTAAGGAAAATACTACGATGGGAAATTCAGCATTCGCATACATGGCCGCAGGCTTAGGCGCTGCACTCGCAGTAGTTGGCGCAGGACTCGGTATCGGCAAGCTCGCGACCGCCGCACTCGAAGCATCAGGTCGTCAGCCTGAAATGGCCGGCGGTATCCGTACGACCATGATCATCGCAGCAGCTCTTATCGAAGGCGTTACACTCTTCGCGTTGGTTATCTGCATTATTCTCGCAGGTAAGTAAGCAGCTCCTGAGTTAGTTTTTTATCGGACGCTTAGAGGTACAAATCTTCTGAGCGTCTGTTGTTATTTAGTGAGCCAGAAATGAGCATTCGCCTCGGCGAACGCCATTACCACTAAAGACAACCTACGCTACATATTTTTATTGTTCGATTGAGATCACCAACACCAAGCAACTACTATGCTCGAGCTTAATCCCGGACTTTCGATTTGGACGTTCATCATTTTCGGAGCGTTATTGCTGTTGCTTTCCAAAGCAGCCTGGAAGCCGATCCTCAATTCGCTCAAGACTCGCGAAGAGGCAATTGCCAACTCGCTCTTGAAAGCCGAACAAGCTCGCGCCGATGCCGAGAAGCTCATTGCCGAAACTGAGCGTCAGCGCATCATTCAAGAAGACAACCTCCAGCGCCAACTGCGCGAAGGCAAAGAATACGCCGAAAAAATGCGTAATGATCTTGCGGCGAAAGCTCAAGCCGACGCCAAAGCATTGCTCGACCAAGCAAAAGCGCAAATCGAACGCGACACCGCAACCGCGATTGCCGCACTTCGCAACGAAGCCGCTGATTTGGCTATTGCCGCTGCCGGAAAATTACTCGACGAGTCGCTCAACGACGACAAACATCGCACGATCGTCCAGAAATTTATCAACGAACTTCCGACCAAACAAAACTAATGGATAATCGTATCGCTCTCCGCTACGCCAGTGCATTAGTCAGTATCGGCAAAGAAAAAGGCACGATGGAAGCGCTCGCTAAAGATCTGAATATGATCAGCGACACGATTCACGGCTCCGACGATCTTCGCGCGGTTATGCACTCGCCGGTCATCCGACCCGACGCAAAGCGAAAAATTATGCTCGAAATTTTTAAGAGCCATCTCAGTGCCGACACCATGGGTTTTATTGATCTTCTGGTCAAGAAGGGTCGCCCGGAGTTGCTCGTCTCGGTTGCATCGGAGTTTCAACGCTTGCTCGATGTCGAAAACAAGACGATCAACGCCGACATTACCAGTGCCCGAGAGCTTGATGACGATTCGAAAAAACAGATTGTCGCAAAACTCGAACTCCGTACCGGCTTGCACGTTCGAGCACGCTATGTGATCGACCCCGCTATTCGTGGCGGCTTTGTTGCAAAGATCGGCGATACGCTGATCGATGCGAGTCTGCAGCATCAGCTCGAAATGTTGCGTAAAGATTTTATGAGCGGTGCTATTGCGGCGCAACTCAACTAATGTTCGACTTTTTATTTGTTCATTGAAATGACTGTCTTCCGTTCTCGTCCCGGCTATTACTTCACCATTGCGTTGGTGATGCTGGCGACAGTATTGGTCGTGATGGATGTTGCGGTGGCACAAGAAAAAAAATCGAAAAAGAAAAAAAAGAAAAAATCGGCATCAACCGAGACAAGAATTCGTGTTGATTCGGTCAGTAATTTTACGCCAACCCATACCAACAAGCTTGGCACCGTCGGCGGATATTATTTCCCGAACAAACTCGGAGCCGGGTGGACGTTAATGACCATCCAAACGCTCATTACCGATAGCGGAGTCATCGCTCGCAGCGACACCGTCTATATGCACGAAGAAGTAATTGATACAGCGCGATTCTCATTGCAAGGACTGCCGCTGATGATCTGCAAAGATTTTTCGTATCGCCTCTCGAAACGCGATACCAGCAAAACCGAGTCGTCATATTATGTTGATGATTCGATTGCGATGACGGTGTTCAACAACTCCGTCACCCAAAAACAAAACCGGACGATTTTAGTATCGCCGCTTCGTGTCGGAAATAGTTGGAAAAATATGCCCGGCGATACGCTCGGCACCACGATTATCAATTATGTCGATTCGTTGGTGACCCCAGTCGGAACATTCGACAGCGTATTGGTCACCTTGACCACGCACGGCAACAGCGATTTTCGGAAATTTTATGCGTTCGGTCGCGGTATCGTCAAGATGATCTACCGTTCTGCCGGACCAAGCGGGCACGGCTTAGTCATCGTCACGACGCAAATGATCGAATTCACTTTGCCGAAGAAGCAGTGATTACTGCCCTTCGCCGCTGAAAAATTTATTATACTTAAGAAAGAACAACTATGTCAGCAGTACGCCCCGATGAAGTAAGCGCAATCTTGCGCCAACAACTGACCGGATTTGAAAAAGAAGTCGATGTCTATGATGTCGGTACGGTCTTGCAAGTTGGCGATGGTGTCGCACGTGTCTATGGTCTTTCGAAGGTCATGGCAGGCGAGCTTATCGAATTCCCGAATAACGTATTTGGTATGGCGCTCAACCTCGAAGAGGACAACGTCGGTGCCGTGCTCTTCGGCGATGAAACACTCATCAAAGAAGGCGACATCGTCAAGCGCACGGGTCGTGTGGCTTCGATGCCCGTCAGCGATTCAATGCTGGGTCGGGTTATCAATCCGCTCGGAGTACCGATCGACGGCGGCGCACCAATTGTTGCCGATAAATTTTTACCGATCGAACGTAAAGCACTCGGTGTGATGCAACGCAGTCCCGTGAACCAACCACTGCAAACAGGATTGATTGCCGTTGATAGTATGATTCCGATCGGACGCGGACAGCGCGAACTGATCATTGGTGATCGTCAGACCGGAAAAACGGCTGTTGCTATCGACACCATCATTAGCCAAAAATACACTCACGGCGAAGACGCAAAACGCCGCGGCGTCGAGCCGGTCTATTGTATTTATGTTGCCATCGGACAAAAAGCTTCGACCGTAGCACTTGTCAAAGCAAAACTCGAAGAGTTCGGCGCTATGTCCTACACCACTATCATCGCCGCGACGGCTTCCGATCCGGCGCCGATGCAGTTTATCTCGCCATATTCAGGCTCTACACTCGGCGAGCATTTCCGCGATTCAGGTCGCCATGCGTTGGTGGTATTCGATGATCTTTCAAAACAAGCCGCTGCTTATCGCGAAATTTCGCTTTTGCTTCGTCGTCCACCGGGACGTGAAGCATATCCGGGCGACGTGTTCTATCTCCATAGCCGTTTGCTCGAACGCGCTTCAAAACTTTCCAAAGAGCTTGGCGGTGGTTCGCTGACGGCATTGCCGGTTATCGAAACACAAGCCGGTGACGTGTCGGCATACATCCCAACGAACGTGATCTCCATTACCGACGGACAGATTTATCTCGAACCCAATCTCTTTAATGCCGGTGTACGTCCTGCGATCAACGTAGGTATTTCGGTATCGCGTGTCGGTGGAAATGCGCAGATCAAAGCAATGAAAAAAATTGCCGGTACGCTCCGTCTCGATCTCGCTCAGTATCGCGAACTCGAAGCATTCTCCAAATTCGGCTCTGACCTTGACAAAGCGACACAACAACAGCTTCGTCGTGGGCAGCGTCTGGTCGAATTGCTCAAGCAAGGGCAGTACGTTCCGATGCCCGTCGAAGAACAAGTTGCCGTGCTGTATGCCGGTACACAAGGCTATCTCGATGATATCGAAATTTCGCAGATCGGACGTTTCGAAAAACAATATCTCGAGTTTATGCGCTTGCGCCACGCTGATGTCTTGGCAATGATCGCCGACGTCAAAGAACTCAGCAAAGAAGTAACCGACGGCTTAAAGCTGTCGCTAACAAACTTCAAGCAACAGTTTAAATAATATTCAGCCGAGCCGACTTGTGTAGTCGGCTCAAACTTTTTAGCTCCGACGGAAGTCTGAGCCACTCAGTGCAGAGACAACACTTGAAATGTGTCATCCTGAGCGATGAGCGAAGGATCTGCACTTTCAAATTTGTAGAAGACATTAATATTGTTCTATGCCGAAGGATTAGATCCTTCGCAAGCTCAGGATGACAGTCTTCAGCAGAATGTTTTTTAACCATACACCCACAGACTACTATGGCAATCCGATTAGGCGACGACGCACCGAACTTTGATGCAGTAACGACCGAAGGCACGATCAACTTCCATAACTGGCTTGGTGATAGCTGGGGAATATTGTTTTCTCATCCGGCTGATTTTACCCCCGTCTGCACCACCGAACTCGGCACCGCAGCAAAACTAAAACCGGAATTTGATAAACGCGGTGTGAAGATGATCGCTGTTAGTGTCGATCCGGTGGATTCGCATAACACGTGGCTTTCGGACATCAACGAAACACAAAACACCACGATGAATTTTCCGATCATCGCTGATGATAGTCGTAACGTCGCAACGCTCTATGATATGATTCATCCGAATGCGAGTGCTACACAAACCGTGCGCTCGGTTTTTGTGATCGGACCTGATAAAAAAGTGAAGCTGACACTGACATACCCGGCTTCGACCGGCAGAAATTTCAACGAATTGCTTCGTGTCGTGGATTCGCTTCAGCTTACGTCAAAGTTTACCGTGGCAACACCGGCAAATTGGAACGACGGCGATGATGTGATTATTATGAACAGCATCACCAACGAACAAGCAAGCGAAAAATTTCCGAAAGGCTTTACCGAAGTAAAACCGTATTTGAGAAC
>JANYDV010000183.1 GCA_025363505.1 Bacteroidota bacterium | reverse complement strand
TTCTTGAAACCCGGTGATAAAGTATTGGGAATGAACTTGGCGCACGGCGGACACTTGACTCACGGGCATCCCGCAAATTTTTCCGGACAACTCTATCAATTCTCCGCCTACGGCGTTTCGAAAGAAACAGGCTATATTGATTACGATGATGTCGAAGCACAAGCGCAAGCAAACAAACCAAAAATGATTACGGTCGGGGCAAGTGCCTATTCTCGGGATATTGATTTTAAGAGAATGCGGGAGATTGCCGACTCGGTTGGTGCATATTTGCTCTGTGATATGGCGCATCCCGCAGGACTCATTGCAAAAGGTCATCTGACAAGCCCATTGCCACATTGTCATATCGTAACATCAACAACACACAAAACTCTTCGCGGACCGCGTGGTGGTTTGATCTTGCTCGGCAAAGATTTTGAGAACACCTGGGGCGCGGTTGCGCCGAAAAGCGGACGAGTAAAGATGGTCTCCGAGTTACTGGATTCGATGGTAATGCCCGGCATTCAAGGCGGACCGCTGATGCACGTGATTGCGGCAAAAGCCGTGGCATTTGGAGAAGCACTCGAAGAAAGTTTTACGACCTACGGTGCGCAAGTCATTGCAAATGCCCGCAAACTTGCGAATGAACTCATTGCAAGAAATTATCATATTATTTCAGGGGGTACTGATAATCATTTAATGCTCGTTGATCTTCGCGCAAAAAATATTACGGGCAAAGCCGCTGAAGAAGCATTAGATAAAGCAGCGATTACCGTTAATAAAAATGCAGTACCGTATGATGATAAACCTGCTTTGGTAACAAGCGGTATTCGTATCGGTACATCGGCAGTTACCTCGCGTGGTATGAAAGAAAATGAAATGGTGCAGATCGCAGAGCTGATCGATCGTGTCGTGACCAAAAGTGATGATCCGGCAGTGCTGGCAAGCGTTCGTGAAGAAGTGCGTTCACTGACATCAGGTTTCCCATTATACCCGAATATTTCTTAAAACGACTCCATTAATGAGCGAACAGACCCCATTGCCACCCCGCCTCGATTCTGAGATGTCCGTATGGGATCATCTCGAAGAATTGCGATGGGTCGTGTTTCGTGCGGTGCTTGGCATTGTTATTGCGATGATTGTTTGTGCGATATTCAGTGATTGGATTTTGAATGTCGTCGTCTTGCAGCCCGCGCTGAATACTAAACCTCCGTTCCGTTTTCAGAATCCCGAAATATACGGACAGTTGGAGTTGTATATGCAGGTCGTGATTTGGGGTGGCGTGGTGTTGTCGTTTCCATATACTATTATTCAACTATGGAAATTTATCCAGCCCGGTCTTTACACTCACGAACGCAAGTACGTAAAGTATATTACATTCTTCACGGCATTTAGTTTTTGTTTGGGGATGGTGTTTGCGTATTATGTGATGCTCCCGATGACGCTTGATTTTGCGGCGTCGTTTGGCTCGGAGTTTATTATCAATTTTCCCGACGTCCATAAATATCTTTCGATATTTTTAATGACGATCATTCTCTCCGGTATTATTTTTGAGCTGCCGCTCATCGCGTATTTCTTGGGGCGTTTGGGTATCCTGACTCCGGCGTTTATGCGACACTATCGTCGTCATACATTGGTCGCGTTGCTATTTATAGCCGCCATCCTTTCGCCAGGCGGTAATCCGTTGTTACAATTAATTTTGTTTATTCCACTTTGGGCACTCTTCGAGTTTTCGGTGCTCGCATCAATGATCGCTCAGCGACATCGTAAGAAACCCGAAGCGACGACATAATGGCGGTAACGATCACTGAGATTCTTTCACCGGTCAAGAGTGAACTCGACGAGTTCAACAAGCGTCTTCGCAAGTCGATGCTTTCGGATGTGGCACTTGTCAATCTGATTGCAAAATATCTTGTCCGCACCAAAGGCAAACAAGTACGTCCGATGTTGGTCTTGCTTGCCGCCGAAGCCTGTGGTGGTATTACAGACACCACCTATCGCGCCGCATTACTGGTCGAACTTCTGCATACCGCAACCCTTGTTCACGACGATGTTATTGATGAAGCAGATACCAGGCGTGGCTTTGCAAGCATCCGCGCCTTGTGGCGAAATAAAGCCGGTGTCTTGATGGGTGATTATCTTCTTGCCAAAGGCTTACTGCTAACCGTTGAATCAAAACAATTTCATTTACTTGAAATTACCTCGACAGCCGTCAGGAGAATGAGCGAAGGCGAGTTGTATCAATTGCAAAAATCGCGTCAACTCAATACGGATGAAGTGGCGTACTTCAAAATCATCGCCGATAAAACGGCATCGCTCCTGGCAACTTGCACAGAAATGGGTGCGGCAAGTGTGACGACCAATGGTGATAATCTTGCCCAACGAGAAATGCTTCGTGAGTATGGCGAGTGTGTCGGTATTGCATTCCAGATCCGTGATGATCTCTTTGATTATGGCGGTAATGAAAGCATTATCGGTAAGCCGGTTGGTAATGACCTTGCCAATAGAAAATTAACATTACCTCTTCTTTATACTCTCGCAAAGATTGAGCCAAAAGAAGCAAAACGAATTCGGGGACTGGTCAAGTCAAAAAAGGTAAGTGAGAGCGAACGGAAACTCATTATCAATCTTGTCTCGGCAACAGGCGGACTGAAGTATGCTCAAACAAAAGCCGAAGAATACTCGCTCAGAGCAAGAACGGCAATCTCATCGCTTCCTGAGAGCAAAGCAAAACAAGCGTTAATAGACTTCTCGCATTTTGTGATTGATCGGGAGAAGTAAATTAAAATAAAAAGAAGAGCGTCAAATTGACGCTCTTCTGGTATAGCTGAACCCACCCGTTATAAATTATAGATCAGCCAAAGCATAAAGACCATTGATATTGGAATAATCACCATCGTAGTCAGAAACAACCTCGGAAGTATTTTTCCCGAATCCGTTCTGCTTTGTGCTTTTGGTTCTTTTTCTATAGCGAGCCAAGCTTGACGTGCAAATATAGCAAAGAGCGCCGCACCTATCATCAACATCTTTTGGTCGATTTTGAAGAGATTGAAGTGCTCACAGAGATATACGCTAAGAGCTGAACCTACTATTGCTGTT
>JANYDV010000164.1 GCA_025363505.1 Bacteroidota bacterium | reverse complement strand
GGTTCGAAAGAAGATCGCTGCAATACCGCCGTCAAATTATTGGGGAAAATCGGCAATATTGCTTACGATCATCACACTTTTTCTTTCGGTGCGCGGAGTTTCCAATGATATTTTGTTGTTCGGTTGGGTTATATCGGCTCTGCTTCTTGCGGTATCGTTTATTCTCTATGCGATCCGTGCATTGCGATTGATCAATCAGGTAGAATATTAATGGGATTCTTCGACAAATTCAAATTATCGCGCCTCAAAGAAGGCTTGGCGAAGACGCAGGAGAATCTCGTCCGAAAGTTTACGCGTATCCTCCATCGAAGCCGAAAAATTGATGACGACCTTCTTGCCGAAATAGAGGAAACATTATTGCTTGCCGATGTCGGGTTTATGACGACCGAGCAAATAATGAAGAACATTGTCGATCGCGTAGCAAAGATGAATTGGTCGGATGCATCACAACTGAGAGATGAACTTCGCAACGAGATAACGCGTGCTCTTACTCAGGACGGGACGTTTGTCCCTTCGGAAAATCCATTTGCAGTACCTTCGACCGGAACACCACACGTAATAATGATTATCGGTGTCAACGGAGTCGGCAAAACAACAACGGTCGGGAAACTTGCATACAACTATCGCAATGCAGGCAAGCAAGTATTGATCGGAGCCGCAGATACATTTCGAGCAGCCGCAAATTCACAACTTGAAGTATGGGCTCAGCGCGCCGGCGTCGAGATTGTGCAACAACATCATGGTGCTGATCCTGCGGCAGTTTCGTTTGATACTGTTCAAGCGGCAATCTCACGTAAAGCCGATGTGGTCTTGATTGATACAGCGGGGCGTTTGCATAACAAAGCTCATTTAATGCAAGAGCTTGAAAAAGTTACTCGCGTGATGCGAAAACTCATTCCCGATGCTCCGCATGAAGTCTTGTTGGCACTCGATGCCACAACAGGACAAAATGCAATTCAACAAGCAAAAGAATTTATGAAGGTTGCGCCGATCACCGGTTTGATCTTAACAAAGCTCGACGGTACTGCCAAAGGCGGGGTAGTGATTGCGCTGGCAAATGAAATGAAGATACCGGTGAAATTTATCGGAGTTGGCGAGCAAATTGATGACCTTCAGCCATTCGATCCCAATGAATTTGCAAAAGCACTTTTTGGCGATGAGACATTTCAAGGTGAGTCATATACGGTGGAGGAAGAAGTAAAATCTTAATGTCGATCATTCATAAATTATCTCCGACCCTTGCACAAAAAATTGCCGCTGGTGAAGTTGTCACTCGCCCCGAGTCGGTCGTCAAAGAATTAGTCGAAAACTCGCTTGATGCCGGTGCACAATCAATAACGGTTGTTATTAAACAAGCCGGTAGAGCATTAATACAAGTTGTTGATGATGGTGCAGGAATGTCACGTGAAGATGCTGAGCTATCAGTCGAGCGTCATGCGACGAGTAAACTGACAGAATTGGACGATCTCGAAAAGCTCCACACCTATGGCTTCCGAGGCGAAGCACTTGCTGCGATTGCATCGGTCTCACAATTTGAATTAAAAACACGACGCAGTTCGGACGAACTTGGTACGTTTGTTCGCCTCGAAGGCGGCATCAAACGCGAAGCACGTAGCGAAGCGTGTGATGAAGGCACGGCTATTTCGATTCGTAATTTATTTTTTAATGTTCCGGCACGTCGCAAATTCCTCAAAAGTGAGGCGACGGAGTTTAAGCATATTATCGATACCGTCACTCGTGCGGCACTCTCGAACCCCGGGGTTCGATTTATTCTTGTCAGCGACCATGATTGTGTGTTTGATCTTCCGGCATTCCGTCCGTTGCCCGAGCGTATCGAACAGATATTCGGCTCGAAACTTCGCGGCTCGCTTGTTGCAGTCGAAAGTGTTTCGACCAATGTCCACCTTCATGGATTTATCAGCGCCCCAGGTTTTGTAAAACGTGTTCGCTCCGAGCAATTCTTTTTCGTGAATGATCGCCCGATCCATTCATCACGCGGATTATCGTTTGCAGTTTCAAATGCGTATGAGCATCTTGTAGAAAAAGGTGCATTTCCATCGTGCTTTTTGTTTATTGATATTGATCCCGCAAAGATTGATGTTAATGTCCATCCGCAAAAACTGGAAATTAAATTTGATGATGAGCGGACAGTAATAGATGATGTTCGTCGTACGCTTGCCGATGCTCTGCAAAAGGCAACACAACAAAGTGCAAGCGAAGGTGCGATGGCACCGGAAATGGATATGCCGACGAAGATTAATCAAGGCGACAGCGCCCGTCTTCGTTTTCCCGAACACGGCACAGCACCGGCATTGCGAAGTGTCTCAAGTGATTCTTCTTCTCGTGGGAATTTGAAACCACCGATTGCAAGTAATGGACTTGGCACCGTTGAGAGACTCTTTGGCAAAGGACCGCAAGATCTTTTTGGTACACAAACTTCGCGGTTGATGCCGTCGCCAAAAATTGATAATGAGAATGGCGAGCCTGTCGCACCCCACACCACGACATCCGAAGCTGAACGCAGAGCTGTCAGTGCCGAAGTACTTTCGGAGCGTCCGCAACTTTGGCAGATGCATAATAAATATATATTCTGTCAGATAAAGTCGGGTTTGATGATTGTCGATCAGCACGTTGCGCACGAACGCATTTTGTACGAACGCATTTTACATTCGCTCGAAGAAGGGTCTTCTAATTCGCAAGAGTTGTTGTTTCCTCAACCGGTTGAGTTGCTTCCGCGTGAAGTGGCGATGATACGCGAGCTCCACGTCCAGTTGCAGGCGATGGGCTTTCATATTCGGTTCTTTGGTGGTACTTCGGTTGTTATTGATGCAGTCCCGACCGATGTGAAAAGTGGTTCGGAAGAATCTATTCTTCATGAATTGCTCGAATCATATGATGAATACGAACGTCTTGGTACATTTTCATCTCGTGAAGCACTTGCCGCAGGATTTTCTTGTCGAGCGGCTATCAAAGCGGGAGATAAACTTTCACAAGAAGAAATGACCTCGCTGATCGAGCAGTTGTTTCAAACAAAGATGCCTTATGTCTGTCCGCATGGCAGACCGGTGGTGATCAAACTCGCACTCGATGAACTCGATCGTCGTTTCGGCAGAACACCGGTGGCTATGAAAGCTGATTAATGGCGAAGAAACTTTCACCCGAAGCATTACTCGAGCTCGTCAGTACTTCATGGTGTGCGCGACATCGCCCGGAATCTGAATCAACCGACTGGGGGCAGTCATTATTGATGTATGGTTTATTTGCGAGCATTGAAGCACGAGAGAACGCCCCTGTTCGAGAGTATCTTCGGAGATGGGTGTATTTCCATTTGAATGAAGGTCTCAATGTCAATTATTTCTGCGGATCCTGGAGTTTTGGTTTACTCTATCCGATGATCGTTCGAGAGTTTCCGGAAGTACAGGTGCAACTCACAGCGACCGCCGAAAAAATTTATGACACAATTATTCATACAGCACTTCGAAACGGTGATGGAGTAATACTTCACAATGTCGATCTTCCGAATATCTATATTGACACCGTTTATTATTCATCGGTAGTGCTTGCGAAGTTAGGGGAGTACCTTCACCGACCATGGAAATCGGAAGCACTGTTTCAGTTAATGAAACATCTCGAAATTCTTCGTGATGGTCTTAAGCCTTTTTATATTCATTGCCAGGAAAATCTTTATGGCAAACGTTCGGAAGGCTCGTGGGCACGAGGTAACGGCTGGGTGATGATGACATGTGTTGAATTGATGTCGAAGCTTTCGCTCAAGTCAAAGGAGTTTGCGTTTATTCGGGACGAAATATTTCTTCCGCTTGCAACGGCTATTGCTAATGAGCAATCAAAAGCAGGGCTTTGGCGCACGATTATTGACGATAAAACATCTTACGAGGAAACTTCGGCTTCGGCAATGTTCCTCTTTGCATTTCTTCGGGCAAAGAATATTGGTGTTCTTCCGAGAACATTATATCCAGTTATTGATAAATCGGCAAAAGGGCTTTCAAAGTTTGTGAGTGCAGAAGGTATTTTTAGGGGAGTATCCGAAGGTACCTGGCCCGGTACGGCGAGCTATTATAAATCACTTGGTCGCGGCGAGTGGTGGTGGGGCACAGGGGCGTATTTGCTCTATTTGAGTGAAGAAACTGGCACTGAGAGCGAGTAATGAGGTATGTAAGGGCTTTTACTAAAGGAAT
>JANYDV010000097.1 GCA_025363505.1 Bacteroidota bacterium | reverse complement strand
TTCGCACCTTCAATCATCCGGAATCAGGACGTTGGACAGTCGAAGATAATCTTGCAATGTATGCTTGGCACTCCAGCCATCACCTATCCCATATCACAAGCGCGATCGGGCGTGGGGGCTGGTAAATTATTCTCGCAGTAATTATTTTATCACAATAATTTTTTGAGTAAGTGTGGCATTGCCATCACCCACAGCTCGGATGTAATATACTCCGGCACTTAGACCACTGATTTGGAACGGAAATACATACGAACCTGCTTCGAGACTACCGGAATAGAGCTTCAGAACTTCATTACCGAGTTGATCGTAAAGATTAATCTTTGCAAGTGATGGTTTCGGTATTGATAAAGTAACTTCGGTCTGATCGAATACAGGGTTCGATGAGCAAGTAAGTGATGAAACTTCGTTAGCTTTACCGGTGTGAGTTATGCCGGCATCTATTTGTTCTTTGGTGTACTTATATGCGCGATAGGTATAATTTTGGTCACCCATTATCAATTCAAACACCGGATTATTTAATGTATTCACTTCGGTAACCGTTACATTATCACACGCCCCCCAGCCGATGAGTGTATTGCCGTTGGTGAGGCGCTGTACACTTCCCATTGCACTTCCGAAGACATCGGGCTGACGTCTAAATTCCCAAACTTGAGTCACTGTTTTATTTACTTGATCAATCTTATACTCGACTCCTCGGCTGTAGGTCGAAGCAGAGTGGTGGAGGTTGCCATTATCAAAAAGCGTATACGTCCCTTTAGGGGTTAATCGAATATCATGCTGATGCGAAAAGCCTACCGTGTCATTGACGAAGGTAAACTGGTTATTCTGTCCGCCGAGTCGCCAGATAATCGCCCCGGTTTCACGATTGATTTTCGTAATTTCATCCATATGTCGGCTCGACATCAGGATATTACCATCGGTATCAAACTCAAGTGCGTTAGCATGACAAAAATCGATCACCGGTTCTAACAAATTCTCCCCGACAGCATCGGTGATCTTAAAATGATCAAGTGAACGCCATTCAAATATCAGATTTTTGTCTTTATCAAATTCTTGGATTACATCTTCGAGAACAATAGCGGCACTATCACCACCTGAAATTTCTCTCATATCGACAGTCGCATAATTTATCGCCAGAATTATATATCCCCCATCAGCAGTATATTGTAGCTCATGTCCGTCGGTCTGGTAGCCATTGGCAGCCTCGATACTGTCAAAAATTTCATATGAAGAATTGAGGAAATATATTCGATAGGTTGCTGCATCAAAATACGTATAGGTATGATGAGGACCGGGCTTAAAATCTTGTACGAAACTCGGACCGGCAGCTTGAGCAAAGAGCAAATTCCCTTTTTTATCAAGGATCATCCGATAGGCTCCTTCCTGTGTGGCTTCGAACTGCATATTGGCTACATAGAGATTTCCCTCAGCCGGGTTGTTGAGATTGACTACATTCAATTGGGGGAAATACAAGGGGCTTGCGTCCGAGCCTTTTGCACTACGATGTTTTCTATGAAGAATGCCTTCAAGGATCGGATCATCACTATGGAAATTAATGCTATCACTATTTTTGATTGAACCTGCAATGGAAAATTGAATCGAGAAAGCAGGTGCATAGCTCCCTGTCGTTGTTGTGACAAATCCACCAAAACGAACATAAACTCCTTCGCCGGATGAAAAAGGGTTGGTCGGTTTGAATATGACCATTTTCCCGTCAGAACTAAGGGAAACTGTGCCGGTATGAAAGCCGCTGACTGAGCCAAAAATCTTGACGCTATCAGCGATCAATTTCGTTTTGTCAATTGTAGCTGAATATCGAACGCCGACCGTTGTGGCGGAACTCACATTTTTCGAGTAATTCGTCGGATAGTTCGAAACTACCGTTACAGCCGAATGAGCCGGCGAACTGATGTTAATGAGTAAGACTATGCTTACTAAGAGAGCGTTATAGAGTTTCATATGTCAAATAAGCTAAGGAGTCTACATTATTGTGCTTGGGGAAGACAATATGTACTATTTTCGGGGGAAAATGGCTGAGGGCATAAGAAACGAATGCATCCCCATATACAAACAATAAGACTATATGGTTCTCAAAGTTTCGAAAAAAAAACGCACCCCGAGTGGAGTGCGTCTTCATCATACATCATCTCTAATAGGATTGACCAATTAACTATGAAACACTTGTTACTTTCTGTCACCAAGATCAGGCTTATTGTTAAGCCCGATGAGGGTTACTGTAAAATCTTGTACAATCTGTTGAGTCTTATCACAAGCCGGTGCTTCAAACAATATGTCTTTGGCTACTGAATTGTCGCTTTCGAGATGCACCCAATACTTTTTACCGGGTTTCAAAACAACCAAGTAATACCCACTTTCGCTGTTCGAGCGGCTTGCATTAATCTCCATTGCTGTATCACCGGCAGAACGAACGCTCACACGAACCGAATGTGGTTTTCCGGTCTGTTCGGCTGTTACGGTTCCCTTAAGGACAACAACTGCTTTCGAAAACTGCGCTTTACTCTCAGCAGCACTAAACAATACTAAAATCGCTCCAACGAAGCTTAGTGCGATAAATTTGATGATTGGGTTTTTCATAATCTTGATCCGTCTATTTTTGTATGCAATAGTTGTTGCATTACTCATTACACTGTCAATTATCGTGCCAAACTTTTTGATAAACGATAATTTAATGGCAATCAACGACTTAACATTTCAATAAACGAACGAGCAATCAACCCTGTGACAAGATTATGACGAAATATTCATTTTTTATTGGGGAATTTTGATCTTTACGGTCAAATTAGACGGATTTTCTTTCACCTGTGAATACTCTATCTCCAAAGTTTGGGTGCCTGAGGTCGCGATGATCAAATTCGGCACTAAAAATGGCTCATCTTCTATTGATCCCGAAAATTTCACCGACAAGTCAGATTTTGTGTCCGAAAGAGCCAAAATCGGCACTTGACGATTCCACCGATCATAAGCCAAAATTTTAAGCTTGTTATCGCTCATTCTGTATGTAATGGCTTCGAGATAACCTAAGACATTCATCATTGCGAAACGGTACTTACCATTGCCTAACGGTTCTGTATGGGCTTCAGCGAGCTGTTCGGCACGTAATTGTATAGGAGACACTCCATAGACCAGATCATTGAGCAGTCCCAGGGAAAGCCCTTTCATTCTGGTAAATTTTTCAAGCGTTGCGGCATCGGGTTTGCCATGATAATGATCATTTTCGATCATATTATAGAAATGGAATTCCTTTTCCGAACCAAGAAATTTTGCTGCGGTAATGCCAAACGGACCGCTGATGACCATACTTAATGAATCACCTCCGGCAGTTGAACGCTTCGAGCGTAGCTCAAATTTTCCGCTTTGCGATGAATTTCCGTCACGTAGGGTAATAGTCCCTTCAGCATAAAGTGCTGAACACTTCGACGCAAGCAAACAGAATTGCGCATTGGCGTCTTCAGTTTCTGATGCTGAAGGTGACGTTTCAATCTTTGTCGTTGCTTGTGCGCTGCGTTGCGGTTTCGTCGCCGTGCAACTGCTCAGTACTACAACAGCAAATATCGTGATAAGCGGCTTTGTTACTTCCATATATCTGTTGTATACTATCACTCAAGAGAGGGGTTTCGTGCTATAATAACTATGAAGAGTAATTCATTCGATTACTTTATAATGGGTATGTGCAAATTTCTGATGCAATGCTTCATAGTGCCACCACTCACTTTGCAACTGAAAGAAACCTGCGCGCTTCATTATACTGCGTAGCAACAACCGGTTTTCATATTGGGCTTTGCTTAAAGTCTGAGTTCGAAGAAATTGGGATTCAAATCGCGGCTGAGCCAACAGAGTAAAAGCATCATAATCGGTACCCATATCCAATGGCTTACCCAAACTATCAGCGAGTGTCATATCAAGTGCCAAACCAAGCGAGTGCATTGAGATACATTTTGGATACGCAACGTAACGAGCATTCGGTGTGCCTTTTACTTTGTTCCATAATTTCAATTGGATTTTCGGGGAGCGATAGGCATCATAAATAATAAATTTCAACTTTGGATGTTCGGCTCGCAGAATCTCACAGGCGCGTACAAATTTGATATAGGCAACTCCGCGAAGATAACAACACTGATCACTATCGAGCACCGCCGAACAAATATTATTTACTGTTGCATACCGTTTTTCGATTTGCACATTCGTGATCGGCGCGAGCGAGTATAAACCTTTCTGCGCATTATAATTATTCACCATTGGGTGAACCCCCCAATGCCCAACAAGAAGGCACACTACACCCATCAATAACGATAAACTATTCATTGAAGCCTACTAACAATAATATCGAAGAATTGTCTAAATGAAATCCTCTCTAAAATCCGAGACGCCGAAGTCCAAATTCCATTATATTAGACAAATGAGAAGACTTGAATAGATAACGTGTTTCATTGTAGTTAAGAGGTTTTGTTTAGCACAGAAAATTCATTTTAACACCGAGAGCTTCAAGCGTTGGACAATACTTTTACCTTTGACTTCCAGAATGTAGGTTCCATTACTAAGTCCGCTGGTATTGATTGGTTTTGATACTCTGAAAAATGGGGTCGTAATGAATTCAGAGAAGACTTTTCTTCCCAGAAGATCATACAAGGATATTTCTAAATCTTGTGGTACTATCGAAGAAAGATCAAGTTTACAGTTATAATCAATCACAGGATTGGGAAATATCGAGATACTGTTAGGTGTTGCGATTGTCGAAGTTACATTGTTTAATCGTACCGGAATTTTCTTTGATCCATGCAGGACCCACATTGTACCAACCGACAACTTCCTGGATACCCCATCTTCCGGAGTAAAAAACTCAGGCAACCCCATAATGACATCTCCCAATTGATCTCCATCTGCGGTGAGCGTATCAATATTATTGAAGCAGCCTCCGTAGTCAGGGAATGCACCTATAAACATATCTACCTTATCATCAATAGCACTTCCCAACACATAAAAATAATGATACCCATAATATTCACCATCTAAGGTGCCATTGATATAGAGTACCCTATTACCCGTACCGGTCATATCTCCACAATCTTTAATGCCACCTCGTGTCCAAAATCCCATGTTTGCAAAATCCGGATCATAATAATAGGGCTCATGAATGACAAAAGCCGCGCTGTCATAGGTC
>JANYDV010000077.1 GCA_025363505.1 Bacteroidota bacterium | reverse complement strand
GGCTGAGCAGTTCGCAAAGAAAATTATTTTCCAGATACCTTCCGGTATTGCTTTATCAGGTCAAGCTGATTTCTTAAATTATTTGAATCTTATTGTTCCAACTGCCCATGAATCGAAAACTACTATTGATGGTCGCCCTTTAAGTTCTGTGCCGGGTATGTCTATTAGAAAAAGATACCCTATTGGTTCAACCATATGGGAAGGTGTACTGATGGCTGCTAATGCTTCTGCCGCACAGGGCACCCATGTCATGGCATGTGATACAAATGTCGGTCTTTATATATATGGCGAAACTGACTATGATAGTTACGCATGGGCTGGTGCACTTGGTGTAAAGTCTCCAAATACAAAAGACACTATCGCACCGAAAGTTGATAGTGCGGGTCTTTGTTTTTGCGCGCACATCAAAATGTCGGACGTTCATCCCTTAGCATCGAAACTCAATTCGTTTAATAAAGATACTTCCTATAACATACTCTACTATCCTGATCCTAAATTTGTTGTTGGGGCTGGCATGGATAGTTCATTCTATGATATTTGTGTGATTGATAGTTCAAAAGAGGCTTACATTGAAGTCTCGGTTAGTGATATTGCCGGAAATCTTACGACAATCAAGAGTACCTACAAACCAAGTCTCATCCAATTTAAACCGAACCCGCTGAACTTCGGTGGCGGCGCAGTTGGCGTTACACAGGTCTTATATGATACGCTCTTCAATCCGGGCACATTCCCATTTAACTTCAAACGCACAAACCTGGCGCTCTTGAACGGCGCAATCGGCTTTGTGATCGACAGTACCGGAGCAGACGGACCAATACCACCGGGAGGTTTTAGGATCGTGAAGATTAGCTTTACTCCTGTCAATCCGCCAACAGTAAAAGATACATTACAGCTCAGCGATAATTGCTCAGTTTATAAATGCCCATTGATCGGTAACGGCGGAGCCGCAGATTTCGTAGTCACTGACTATAACTTCTTCTGTGTGCTTCCGAACACAACCGACACAACGGTAAATTATTTGATCGTCAATAATTCGCCAACCCAGGTTCGCATTGATTCGATTTGGGTCGATGATCCGGTACACTTCGCTTTCAATACGACCTTAAGTCCGGCATTACCGTTCTTCGTACCGAAAAGTAATATTCTTTCGGGTCAAAAAGAAGTGTTCTTTACATTTACACCATCAGCAGTCGGACCTATCCAAACAGTGGCGCATTTTCTCTCGAAAGGTGCTGTCGGTGAGCACACAGCCATCTTACGAGGCGTCGGTTGCGCACCAAACATTACCTCAACCCCACAGACTCAGCCGACCGAGTGCCAGACTTCGGTAACACTTCGTGTACCATTTGTCAATACCGGAAATGCTTCTGATAGCATTATCAAAGTGACCGGCTCTGATACGAACAAATTTACAAATCTGTTCATCGAAAACGGATTCGGAGTAACCATTCCCGTGCCGTTTGTTTTTGATACCGGACGTACAATTTATGCTGATGTGACATTCGTGCCGCCGGCTCGTTCTTCTGGTTGTTATAATGATACCATTATTCTTCATAGTGCTACCGGTGGTGTTTGGATTGGTATCGCAACGACCTGCATCAAATATTATGAACTGCAAGTCTCGAAAGGAAATGTCTTATTCGGACCGGTGCCGTTTGGAAGTCCCAAACTTCAGAATTTCTTTAAATTTTGTAATTCCGGAAAAGACAGTCTGACGATCTCGAAATTTGATGTGTTCCCCACACCCAAAGATTCGGCTGCATTCCGACTCACAGGGCAATACCAACTCAATGGTACGAATGTACCGTTGCCGATTATTATTAAAAAGGGCGAGTGCGTAGATGTGTATGTAGAATTTGACCCCGCCTTCAATTTGGATACGGGACAAATCGGGCTCTTTGGCATCGAAACGAATGGATGTATCGGTGGTAATCAGACGGTGACAGCGCAGGGAATCACGACCGGCGGTCAATCGACCATACAAGGTTTTGTATCCCCAACAATGCTGTCGTGCGATGTCCGAACAGACACCGTACGTGTCTCTAATGCTACTCTCGCCGGTGTACAAACGGTGACCGAGATCATTATCAGCGGTCCGAATGCGACTAACTTTATGTCGAAAGTTCTACCGCCTATACCTGTTGCGGCAAAAACAACAGTGAATATCCCGATTGATTTCATGCCAACGCCAAGTGCGGGCGCTCAAGTGTATAATGCTACTGTGACAGTGGTCATTAACAATGCCGGTGTCTTTGATACCCTCAGAGCCCCAATCAGTGGTACGTCTCAGGGATATGACCTTACCGTCAATACTACTTTCAGTAAGATCGGCGTAAAGGCGGGCGATAAAACAGCGATGTTTATGAATCTTTCACTTGACAAACACGGACTCAATGAGCTGCTCGATGTGCTTGATATTCGTAAAATAGTCTTGACCTACAATTATGATGTTGATGTACTTGATGTTGACCCATTGAACATTGCAAGCTCATTTACATCCAGCATTCCCGGCTGGACGCTTGATAATGCAAATTCATCAGTTAACAATGTCGCGCAGACTATCACGCTCACATTTTTGGGTGCCGCGCCGTTGCCGGATGTCGCAACCTCGCTCGGTTTCTTGACCTTTACCGTGACCTTACCAAAGACCGGTGCTGGTACTGCAATGACACTTACCAATAGCGCGCTTTTCAATAGTGCAGGTTTCCAGGTCAGGAAGTGCCTCGGCGTGCTCCGTCAGGACACCAGCATTACACTGATTTATCAATGTGGCGACTCAACTCTCATTCATGCTTTGAATGGGGATAAACTTACCGGAAGAATCATTCCTGTCTCGCCGAATCCGGTGACAAGGAGTGATAACTCGACCGTCAGTTTCCGTTATGCGCTCCGCCATGAAGCCAATGTCAGTCTTTCGATCTTCGATGCCCTCGGCAGAGAGGTTGATCGCATCGAAAACGTTGTTCGCCATCCGGCAGGCACATTTGAAGTATTTTACGATACACGTAAACTTTCGGGCGGAAGCTATGTTTTCAGGTTTACATTTGACGAAAGCTTGGTCCAAAGTGGACGCTTAGTCATTGATCGTTAATGTGTTGAACGACCAGCTGATCGAACGAATTTTGTGATTTTGAGCGACACGAGGTTTGAAATGTGTATATTTGAAACCCTGAGACTCTCTATCATACAGGTAATTAAGAATTAGAATATATCATCTTTAAGAAGAATATCGTGAGAAAGAACATCACAGGACATAGTATGAAGAAACGCTTTCTTTTCATCTTGGCTATCGGCTTTATTTGTTGTTGCAGCAGTGCTGTTTTTGCACAAGGCGGCGGCGACGTCCTAAATCCTACGGAGTATGGCGGCTGGCTTATCGGACCGATTGGTGGTTTGAATCTCGTCACCTATAGCACCGATAAATTTCCGTTGCTGAATTCCGAGCCTACCTGCTTTCTAGCACAAAACGGCACCGGCATTGCTCCGTTCTTCGGAGTATCTGCCGAACTTCCGTTAAATGCAGAGACCATGCAGACCTTTATTATGATCGAAGTGATTTATGACTCGAAATCGAGTAAATTCACGGGTATTAATAATAGTCGCGAAAATGTACCAACCAAATTGAACGGCACCGTTGCTCCGGGCTCTGTCGTGACCGAGGCAAAAGCTGACCTTAATTATTTGCTCTTTGATGTTGGGTTTAAGTACAATTTTGTCCCTGCCCCAACTCCGGTTGGTCCCGGCGTACAATTGAACATCAATACAGGAATTCGGATGACCAGTAGAATCAATAAGACCGTTACTGTTTCTGCGGCGGTTGTTGGCAGCCAAACGCTGACCAGTACGGAAGAGGTAGCAAACCCCAGTGCGATCCGTTTTGGTGTTCGCGGGCAGTTCACCTACGATATTCCGCTTACCGAATCAGTCGTAGCCACTCCATTTGCGGGTTATGATTTGCCATTCTCAAAAGTTGAAGCAACCAAAAACTGGACGGCTTCTTCGATTTATGTCGGCTTGGCTGTCAGAGCTCTGATCGGTCGCTAAAATTTTCGACACTTCTTCTTTCAAACCCTCGTTGTAAAGACGAGGGTTTTTTTATTTTAATACATCGTCATGGCTAATCCTTGGAAATCGGTTTCTGTATTCGGACAGAGTTTGTGGTATGATAATATCAGCCGCTCGCTACTGAGTTCAGGCAGACTGGCACAAATGGTTGATGAACTTGGGGTCAAGGGTGTGACTTCTAATCCCGCTATATTCGAAAAAGCTATTTCAAGTGGCAAAGAGTACGACGAAGATATTCGTACTCTGATCGAAGATGGTGCTTCCACTCATGAAATTTATGACAGACTGACGACTGACGATGTTCGTCATGCGGCTGATATTATGCATGATATATTTGTCGCTACTTCGGGGGAGGATGGCTATGTAAGTATTGAGGTTGATCCCACCATCGCCCATAGTGCAGAAGAAACCATCGAGCAGGCTCGGAAGCTTTGGAAGATCGTCGATCGTCAAAATGTGATGATCAAAATTCCCGGTACGCCAAATAGCCTTCCGGCTATCACCGCCGCAATTTCAGAAGGTATCAACGTCAATGTCACGTTGCTCTTCGGAATAGAAAATTATGATCAAGTTGCTCATGCATATATCGCCGGTATCAAATCTCGTATTAGCAGAGGCGAAGATGTGAGTAATATTCGTAGTGTAGCAAGTTTTTTTCTTTCTCGAGTCGATTTAAATGTTGATGCGATGCTCCAAGGAAAAGGACACGACCATTTACTTGGGAAAGCGGCTGTTGCAAACGCGAAGCTTGCGTACGAACGGTACTGCAAAATATTTTATGGCAAAGAATTTGATGATCTCCGCACCGCAGGTGCCAACGTGCAACGTTGTTTATGGGCATCGGTGAGTACGAAGAACCCTACATACAACGACGTGATGTACATCGAGCCACTCATCAGCAAAGAAACAGTGACAACCGTACCTGATGATACCATTGCCGCTTTCTCAGATCATGGGAATGCCGCTGATACTCTTACACAAGGGCTTGATGAAGCGCATAACGTTATTAACGAACTTCGTTCGATTGGTATTGATACCGAGAAGGTAGCAGCAGAACTACAGATCGATGGCGTGAAGAAATTTGAAGATGCCTTTGCAAAGTTGCTCTCGGTGCTCGAAGTAAAACGAGCGGCAGTCAGCGAAACTGTAGCTTAACCACAGTGTTATTGTTGACAAAGCGAAGAATCTAATACCAGGCTCTTCGCTTTTTTTTATAGAAATTATCAGTATTATATTTAGACATCATCCTACAATCGTGGCATTAGAACTTGGAATTTCCGGCATATCGTATCGTGATCTGTATGATCCCTACTCGTTATCAACACTTCATTCATTGTTTCTTGCTTCGGTAGAAGCTAGCGACCCTCTACTCGTACAACAATGGAATTCCTATGCTGCCAACAAGGGCAGCGAGTTGACGCCCGTCGAGGTATCGAATATTCTCATCGCTATGGCGCCGTATGTCGGGGCATTTATAGCAAAGTTGTTTCAGATAGAATCTGATCGTGACAGGTTAATTTCTCTGGCGAATCGCGAAAAGGTGATTTTCGAATTCAAGCGTGACTTCCTTCAGCGGCGTGCTCTGAAAAAATTTACTTCGATCGAACACTGTCTTGATGTTGCGCCGCTTGATGAACTACAATCAACCTACGACACTGCTCTTAGATCAACTGCGAATGTAGGTGATGAAGAGCTCACTGCCGCAGCCATGACAATGAAACTTCTCGAACAAGAGAAGGATGAGCCCGCCAATACTGATCTCCTAAAGAAACTCGAAGCCTATTTTGCGGCTTGTCTGCACAACGAAGCATTACATCTGCGCGTAAAAAATTGGTCGAGTTACTATCTGCCTAAAAATTTAAACTATGATCATTTAGTACAGATCATCCGACCGGAATCACTGTTGCCGGAAAAATTTATTGGTCCCGAAGATGAATACCGTCGTCGTGATGGGTTTGCGCTCACCGACGAGAGGATGAAACCTCGTGAGGTCAGAGGTGAAACCGAGTATTGCATTTTTTGTCATGACCGTTCAAAAGATTCTTGTTCCAAAGGTCTGCACGAAAAAGATGGATCAACCAAGAAAAATCCTCTCGGCATCAGCCTTGATGGTTGCCCACTTGATGAGAAAATATCGGAGATGCATTTGATACTTTCTAAAGGGGATGCCATTAGTGCTCTGGCATTGGTAATGCTTGATAACCCCATGTGCCCCGGTACAGGACATCGTATTTGCAATGACTGTATGAAGTCTTGTATCTACCAAAAGCAAACGCCGGTTAATATTCCGCAAGCAGAGACCGGTGCACTCACTGATGTCTTGACGATGCAGTGGGGAGTTGAGATCTATGGTTTTTTAACACGATGGAATCCGCTTAATATTCACAGACCATTTGCACTGCCTTACACCGGTAAAAATACCCTCGTTGTGGGTCTCGGTCCTGCCGGTTATACACTTTCACATTATTTACTGAATGAAGGTTTTGGTGTTGCCGGTATTGATGGATTAAAAGTCGAACCACTTGATAAAACAATCACAGGATATATTTCTGAAAATAATGAATGGGTTGCGCCAATACCAATTGAACGTTGGAGCGAAATTTATGGTCGGCTTGATGAACGGTCGATGGATGGCTTCGGCGGTGTGGCAGAATATGGCATTACGGTCAGATGGGATAAAAATTTCTTAACGCTCATCTATCTTACGCTTTCAAGAAGAAATACTTTTGCAATCTATGGAGGTGTTCGTTTCGGCGGAACGGTGACAATCGAGGATGCTTTCGAGCGTTATGGGTTTGATCATATCGCAATTGCCAGTGGCGCCGGCAAGCCAACGATCGTGCCGATGAAAAATAATCTCATATGTGGCATCCGTAAAGCAAGTGATTTTTTGATGGCGTTGCAGTTGACTGGTGCAGCAAAGCGATCGAGCCTTGCGAATCTTCAGGTGCAGCTGCCGGCGTTGGTGATTGGCGGAGGCTTAACAGCAATCGATACCGCCACCGAGCTTGCGGCATATTACCCCATTCAAGTTGAGAAATTTCTTGAACGATACGAAAAAATCGTCTCCGAAAAAGGAGAAGCAACTTTTGTTGCTATGCTTAATGATGAAGATAAGCAAATATTTACAACGTTTATCGAGCATGGCAAAGCTATCCGCGCAGAGCGTACTCGTGCTGCTGATGCACAAGAACGACCAAACTTCGTGCCATTAATACGACAGTGGGGCGGTGTCTCGGTTGCGTATCGCCGTAGTTTGAATGATTCACCTGCCTATAGACTCAATCACGAAGAGGTCGAAAAATCGCTTGAAGAAGGTATTTACTATATTGAAAATATGTCGCCGATCGAAGCCTTGCCAGATGAGCACGGCGCAGTAAGAGCATTGATCTTCGAACGACAGAAGATGATTGACGGGAAATCGAAAGGCTCGGGGGAATTTGTCGAACTTGCTGCGAAAACAGTTTGTGTCGCCGCCGGTACAAGCCCGAACACTATCTACGAACGCGAATTTCCGGAATCATTCAAAAAAGATAAATGGAATAATTTTTTCCAGCCGCACAGCCTCAACGGAAGTCTGCACGAAGATGAGAAAGGGTTTTTCACCAGTTACAGCTCGAACCAAAAGTATATCACCTACTATGGTGATAATCATCCTCGTTTTGCGGGCAACGTTGTCAAAGCAATGGCAAGTGCCAAAAACGGATTTCCGAGTGTCGTAAGTGCCGTATTCAAAGATTCGAAAGAACGCCCGGTGCAAAAACTTGAGCAATGGTTTGATTTCCGTTTACTATTAGACAATGATCTCAAGGCGACAGTAGTCAGGGTTGAGCGTTTAACAAAAACAATTGTTGATGTTGTGGTGAAAGCTCCGGCTGCGGCACGCCATTTCCATCCGGGGCAATTTTATCGTTTGCAAAACTTTGAAAAACTTTCGAACACCATCGAAGGGATACCGTTATCAATGGAGGGTCTTGCACTGACCGGGGCATGGGTTGATAAGGAACAAGGGTTGCTCTCGCTTATTGTTTTAGAAATGGGTTCAAGCTCGCGACAGTGCGCAATGCTCAAGCCCGGTGAACCCGTGATCGTGATGGGACCAACGGGCACACCAACCGAAATACCCGAGAATGAAACGGTGATGCTTGCTGGCGGGGGGCTTGGAAATGCCGTGCTCTTCAGCATCGCAAAAGCGATGAAAGAGAACAATAATAAAGTTATTTATTTTGCAGGCTACAAGAACGGCGAAGATTTGTTCAAGCGAGAAGAGATCGAATCCTCGACCGATCAAGTGATTTGGTCCAGCGACACCGGAATCGAGATCGTACCGCGTCGACCGCAAGATGCACATTTCCGCGGAAACATTATCCAGGCGATGCTTGCTTATCATAATGGACTGTTGGGGGTCGATCGTCTGTTCCCATTCTGTGAAGTTGATCGAGTCATTGCTATCGGCTCCGATAGAATGATGGCAGCCGTAAAGGCAGCTCGACGGAAAGACGGAGTACTCGGAGAGTTGATGAAAGAAGGTCACGCGGCTATCGGATCAATCAACTCGCCAATGCAGTGTATGATGAAAGAGGTCTGCGCTCAATGTTTACAAAAGCACGTAGACCCTATTACGCAAGAGGAAACAGGATTCGTCTTTAGTTGTTTCAATCAAGACCAGCCACTTGATGTGGTTGATTTCAAAAATTTGAATGACCGCCTGAAGATTAACTCACTGTCAGAAAAACTCTCGCTTAAATATTTCGAGCACTTGCTTAGTAAAGAAACTGTTGAACGCTTGTGATGACTAAACATTTCTCTCGTTTGCGCTGTGTTGCCGTGTTGGCAAGTTGTGTTTGTTTGTTCGGATGTAAAAAAGAATCCGACCCGAGCACCAGCTCATTAAAGCGTTATCCGTTCAAAAATATTCATCTCTCCTATGAATATGGGGGCACTGCCCGTGGTAGCGAAGATTTTTATGTTGCGGGTTATGGGAAATATGAAGCGCGATATTCACACATGCAACAGATAACCCCTACCGGAATTCATCCTTATGAGAATGCCGGAATAACAAGACTTTCAGATGTCTATAGTATTGATGTTCTCAATAAAAAAGTAGTTCATCTAAGAATGACATCTCTTGATAGTCTTTATCGGTTGCCGGAAAGTGATATGCCGTCGCCGGAAGAATTTCTGAAAGCGACGATGAAAGATAATTATTTTATTCAAACAAGCTCCGAAAATATTCTCGGTCGTCCGAGCACTGTTTGGAAACAGCAAGACGAAACATTAAAATTGTGGGTTTGGAATTCGTTGCCAATGAAACGTGCTTCGATGATCGAAGATGGTATGCTCGAAACGGTTGTCGTAAGCATTGATACCAATTGGGTCGTTGATACAATGAAATTTCATATTCCAACGGAATTCGAATTTACTGAGCAACAATCAAAAAATTAAATTTCTAATGCGTCCGACGAAAATTCAAAGCTCTAAAGAAACTGCTGCATTGGAGATTACTTGGGAAAATGGTCACCTGTCTTCTTTTTCGCTACGATTTCTAAGGGATGAGTGTCCTTGCGCAGGCTGCAAAGGAGAAACGATACTTGGCACACATTATCCCGCACCGCTTAAAATATTTAAAGAAGGAATGTACGAATTAAAACGCCTTGAGACCATTGGTCAGTATGCTGTTCAAGGCTTTTGGGGTGATGGTCATAACACAGGAATATATTCTTGGGAATATCTTCAGATGTTGGAAGAATTACTTAAGGAGCGGACAGAGTCACCAACTCCGCAGTAATTTTTTGATGTGAGTAACAGATCCTATTTTGAGATCATTAGCGATCGTTGTATTACCGATGAGCCACTTTGCAATGTATAAAAATACAATCCGTTAGGAAGTGCCGCTGCATTGAACTGAATTTCGTAATAGCCGGGACTTTTCGTTTCATCCACAAGAGTAGTCACCAACCGACCCATCGCATCAAAGAGCGATATTTTTATTGGTACTACATTCATATCTTCGTTGGCGATAACACCAAATCGAATTGTTGTTTGTGTGATACACGGGTTCGGATTACTTTGTTCGATGCTCGTTGCAGTTGGTGTACTATTACTTGTCAGATGTACAGGAGTACAAACATCAGTAATAACAATAGTGCCTTGATTTGGTATTGCGGTAGGCTCATCAGGATAAGGGAAGTCGGTTTTTGATTGTGTTAAGGTCGTGTATTGCCCCGGTTTTGAATCATCATGCGCCTTGAAAGTAAGACTCAACAGTGTGCCGATTGGTCCGAGACGTTCAGTCGTAGCATTCAATGAGAAGTCAATATATCCGGGACTTGAGGTTTGAGTAAGTTTCCAATCCGATGCACTCACGAGCGCTCCTTTTTGTACACTAATTAAATCAAAAAGTGATGGATCATAACTAATACGATCACTGAGAGAACGTATCGGTATAAGTGCACTATCAAGCGCATTAATCATCCTCAGTCGAACAGTAACATTTTTGCCCGGGTTAGTATAACTTACAGAATCTAAATTCAGCCGCGCATCAAGTGGTTTATGGTCAGCGGCTTTGAAGATAATTGTTTTCGATGTGCCGTCGGAAAAATAATAGGTAAAGCTTCCGTTATGATTTTGCCAAGCTGGTAAATGTGCTATCGGTGTGAATGTAAATCCATATCCATTGCTACTTCCACCCGAGACTGGGAAAGCCCCTTGTGCACCAATGACACTATACTCGGCAGGATTTGAATTGAAAGTACTGACAATATTAATATCCATCGTGCCGACGTTGGTCAGCGTAGCAGGTAATGATTTCGATCGGTTGAGAATGACAATTCCAAAGTCCAACACCGAATCACTGAGTTTAGGAATACCGATACCGGCATTACCCTTTGCATAAAACACTAATGTCGAGCCATCATTTACTGCACAAGTAAACGTTGAAAAATAGGCAATGCTCGCGGGCGGATTAAATGTAACATTAAAAGAAGCCGAGCCTTTGGCAGAAATGGTAGCACTTGACGGAGAGACGGTAAACGGAGAGCCTGGTGGTGTGATTGTGATCGAATTGATGATAGCATCAACACTCCCGCTGTTACTGATCGTAGCAACGAGTTGTGTAGAAGAATTTACTTTCACTGTTTTGAAATCTAATGTATCTGGGGTTACGGTGAGTTTTGGTCCCACTCCTTGCCCGATGAGCACGATAATGCGGTGCTGGTCGGGGGCATAAGCATTTCCGGAATACAGATGGAAATATGCTGTATCCCACATAATTGCATTGGGGCTATAAATAAATTCAAATTCGTTTGTTGTCTCAGTCAGTACAAATGGAGTGGGATTTTGTGAAGAAGCGCTGAATTTAGATGCTGCGGGTCCCGTCAGTGCCACATTATCCAAACGATAACCGTGAACACCGTAGCTTTCGATCGAATCGAGTAACCGCAGCGAACTTCCAGCCTTGACATTGTTAAAATAAAGCGTATCAAATTGTACGGCAATGCGAGGAGTCTCTTGTGCAACTTCTACAGTGATAGTACCGGAGTTATCATTGTATTTTGCAGGGTCAACCGCAGGGTCCTTCGAATCAAAAAAACGAAATGCAAGCGGTGAACCACTACTGGCGACACTTGCATCATAAAGGTGACTGGTTTGATAACCCGCTTGTTGCGCCGGTGCGACAGCAGAATTAAACCAATCTTCACTTGCCGGTGCATATCGCATCTTTAGTGAGACCGGAACAGCTGTCGGCGGAAATGTCAAGATATTTACATAATAACGAGCATCAGCAAATTCGTTCGGATTGCTTGAGACCGTTACGCGACCGGAAGCATTCACGTGATAACTCATCCCGACAGGAAGATTCACAGTGGAGAAGTTTACAGAAGAGCCATCAGCAGCGATAGGGTGACTTTCTCGTGGTGTGGGAATTTGCCAGGGTTTCCATTGTGCTTCAGCCGAGGAAACCATGAATAAAACGAATAAAAAAATAATCCCGAATTTCATAAAATTGCTTCTAAAAGTCATTACTGGGCGTCTATTGGGCGTCGCAATGAGATAAACAAGTATGACGGGGATTTGTTCGCCCCCCGTTTGGAATTGCCATTATCTCTTAATCAAGATTTGATGCCTGTAAAATCCGTATTTTTGCACAATAGGATACATCAGTGGAACAAGTACAAGCACCGACATACAAAATCAGACTGCCGCTTTTCGAGGGTCCCCTCGATTTGTTGCTGTTCTTTATTAAACGTGACGAACTGGATATTTATGACATTCCGGTTCATTATATTACAACCAAGTTCCTCGAGTATATGCGCCTGATGCAAGCGCTTGATCTCGAGGTTGTGGGCGAGTTTATCGTCGTAGCAGCTGAATTATGCCAGATCAAGGCAAAAATGCTCCTACCGCGCGAAGAACGCACCGAGGAGGGTATCGAAGAAGATGATCCTCGTGCCGATCTTATGCGTCGTCTTATTGAATATCGTCGTTTCAAGGAAATGAGCGAACAGCTTGGTTCGCTCAACGAAGAAGCAAGAAAACTCCATTACCGCCAATATTTCAAAGCTGACGATAAAAGTGCTCATATCGAAGAGAATGGCGAAGAAGATCTTCTCGGAAGTATTACACTGTTCCATTTACTGACAGCATTCCAGAAAGCAATGGTCCGTGCGCCGCTTATTAAGCGTTCGCACGATGTCGAGCTTATCCCGGTAAGTGTCGAGGAGCAATCGGAGTTTATTCTTGATACGATTGCCCTGAAAGGCGAAATGAATTTTTTCGAGCTTTTTGCAGAATATATTGATGCCGCTTCGGTCGAAGAACTTTCGACCCCCGTCCGGTTACGTGTTGTTGTCACCTTTATTGCTATTTTGGAGCTTGTAAGAAGCGGAATGGTGGCGTTGCGTCAAAGTGAAGCCTTTGATGAGATCATTTTGTTCAAGCCATAACGGAAATTTGAAATCTACTTAAACAAGAAGAATGCGATTCGACTATACCGATCCAAATTCTATCAAAGAAGCTATCGAAGCGCTTGTATTTGCAAGTGATGAGCCGCTTTCGGCACAAGAATTGCGCTCGCTTATTCTTGACGAGCCTATGCGCCGCGCCGCTGAGATAACCGATGGTGCCGAACCGGAACCGGATCTGTTGAATCCACCTCCTGAACCCGCAGCAGAGCCGGAGAAACGCTCGAAAAAATCGTTACTCGATCTTGATGTTATTCGCAGTTCAGTCGAATTATTGAATGCTGAGTATGATACGACAGGGCGGGCATTTCGTATTGTCGAAATAGCGGGCGGTTTCCAGTTCGCAACCATGCCGTCACTAAGCATTTTTGTTGCACGATTATATAAAGAGCGCTCTCGCCGCCGGCTTTCAAGTGCCGCACTCGAGAGTCTTGCTATTATTGCGTATAAACAGCCTGTTTCAAAAGCTGATATCGAAAATATACGTGGGGTGAATTGTGATGAAGTATTAAAATCATTGCTCGAAAAAAATCTTGTTACGATAACCGGACGTGCCGAATCGGTCGGCAGACCGTTGCTCTATGGTACGACTGATGATTTTCTTCGCCAGTTTGGATTGAGTTCTATGAAGGACTTGCCGAAACCACGCGAGATAGAAGAACTACTCAAAGAAGAGGCCGTCAAGGCGACGACACTCGAAGAAGCCGCTAACGAATTTGTTGACCCAGATGCCTCACAAGAAGATATTACCATCGACGAAATTATCGCTGTCTCCAAAGAAGAGGACAGCGCCCAAACTCAACTTGAAGCCAACGGGGAGCTCGAGAACGACATCATCGAGACCATCGTCAGCGAGAACGTCGAGACCCGCACCGACGCGTAGTTCGAGACCACCGCTTCGCCCAACTCGTCCCGCTGCTTCACGTGCAGCCAAACCTGCATATCGAAGCGATAGGTCATCTGTACTTAAACTAAACAAACGCCCGACTTCAAGCCCCGATAAGCGATCAGTCCCATCAGCCACATCATCACCATTACAACCCATCATAAAACGGGATGGGGCAAAATCATCTGCACCAAAGAAATTTGGGGCTAAATCTTTTTCTGAAAGACCTCGCTCGCCACGACCGACGAATTCGAGGACTTTCACCCCCAGAACTCCGTCGTCAAGAACAAGTTCTTCCAGACCATCTTCTCCAAGATCAAATTCGCCTGAGCCGGTATCGCCAAGACGTCTGTTGCCGATGCCGAAATTAAATCGCAAGAAGGCTGTGGTTGCAAAACCGATTACAGCATCTGATACAATGCGACTCAATCGCTTCATTGCTTCGAGCGGTATTTGCTCAAGACGTAAAGCGGATGATCTCATCACTCAAGGTAAAGTAAAAGTAAATGGTAAACTTATCAAAGAACTTGGGGTACAAATAAAACCATATCAAGATCAAGTAACGGTCGGTGGCAACACGGTCTCACTCCGCGAAAAACAAATTTATATTGTCCTGAATAAACCGAAAGATTACATCACGACAGTCAGCGATGAAAAAGACCGGAAGACGGTGATGGACCTCGTCAAAACACAAGAGCGTATTTATCCTGTCGGTCGGCTTGACCGCAATACAACCGGTGTTCTACTGTTGACCAACGATGGTGAATTGACGGCGCGGCTTACTCATCCGCGTTTTCAGATTCCCAGAATGTACCATGTCGTGCTCAACAAAGCCCTTCGCAAAGAAGATGCGATTAAGATTGCTGCCGGTGGTGTCGAGATCGGTCCGGGGGCAGTGACATCTCCTTTAGAACTTGATCTCTCAAAGCGCGAACCGAAAGATGCTATCCTCACTCTTCACGAAGGCAAATATCACGAAGTGCGGTTACTCTTCGAAGTTTTTGGTTATGAAGTTGATAAACTCGATCGTATTATGTTTGCGGGAGTGACCCATCAGGGTATGCGTCGCGGCGAGAGCCGATCGATGTTACAACGTGAAGTTCGTGCTCTCAAGCGAAGTGTCGGTTTAGAATAAAGAGCGCATAAATAGTATTTATACAATATTTCCTCTGCTCGCCCGTCTATATACTTAGATGGACGATTTGCTCACACTGAATTCACGAATGGCTGTTTCGGAAAACCGAGGACTTGGTGACACGATCACACGGTATCAGAAACGCCTGATGGGGTTCATCCGTCCGCGGGTTCAAAGTACTGAAGATGCAGAAGATATCCTGCAAGAAGTCTTTTACGAACTCTCTGAGTCAATGCGGTATACTCAGCCGATCGAGCAACTCACGGGTTGGCTCTATACGGTTGCCAGAAATCGTATTACTGATCTCTATCGAAAAAAGAAAGCTACCCCATTCTCACTCATCGCTGGTGATGATGAAGATGATGACGGTGCGACGCTTGCACTCAGTGAGTTGCTTACTGATCCTGAGAATAATCCTGAAACCGAATATCTTCGTTCGTTAGTCTGGCAACAACTTCGTCAAGCACTTGATGAACTACCCCAAAACCAACGTGAAGTGTTCGAATGGACCGAACTCGAAGGAATTTCATTCAAAGAGATCGCTCTAAAAACAGGAGAAAGTGTGAACACTCTCATCTCCCGAAAGCGCTATGCCGTGTTACATCTGCGCGAACGGCTCAGTGATATTTACGAAGACGTTATTAATTTTTGAAAGGAAATCTGATGATGAATAATCAAATGAATCGAAAAAAAGCATGGATGATACCGCTCATACCCCTTGGTATTGCAGCAATCGGAGCAGTAGTGATGTTGTTATGGAATGCACTCATACCGGATATTTTCCATCTTGGCGAAATTACTTTTTGGCAAGCTCTCGGGCTCTTAGTTCTCTCAAAGATACTCTTTAGTGGTGGTCCGCGCAGTGGGCATCATAAAAGACATAATGAGGAGTGGCGAGGGAAAATGCGAGAGAAATGGGAACAGATGACCCCCGAAGAACGTCAAAAATTTAAGGTGAAACTTCGATATAAAGGCGGCTTTGGAGATTGGGAGTTCGAATCAGGGCATCACGACAAAGATAAACCGTCGGATAATGATAGCAATGAATCATCGGTCATTGAAAAGAAATAATTTTG